>CAZSPO010000553.1:0-2415 GCA_964608775.1 uncultured Chthoniobacterales bacterium
GAAAGCCGCTTGAATGAGTTTTTCCCGGTCTTCACCAACCTGGATGGGCGATCCTTTGAGCGCAGTGCGCACGCCATCTGGGACAGTCTCTTGAATCAGGAATTGCACTCCGTCGCCGCCTCCAAAGCTGAGCCGGGTCTGGAAATTTTAGAAGCGCATCGCGCTATCGCTGAAAAAAATGGCGAACCGATTTTTCGCCGAATGGACGAGAAGCATCGGATGCTACAGGCGGAGCAGCGAAGCAATCGTGCGCATTATTTCGAAGTGCGCTTTAAGCAGCTGAACCAAATCGGACTGCTCGAAGTTCGCCAGTTCCGGCAGCGGCAACTGGAACTGGAACAAGAGAGCTGGCGTCAGGAGTTCAATCTATCAACAGGAAGTATGCCCGAGTTATTTCCGGTCATTTTAGCTCACCTCATCCCCGGTTAATGGTCTGGCAAAAGAAAATAGTTTCTCAATTTATCCCGGATGCGGGCACTAATGTCTGGGCTGTTTCGGATCCGGATGGGCTGGTGCGCAATGAACGCGTCATGGCGGAGCTGCAGAACAAGGGCTTCGACTGTCTTTTTTTTGAAGATCCCTTGGAGTTTCGATACGAATACGAAAGCCGTATCCGTCGCGCTTGGGAACGAGGGGATGTGCTTCCAGTCATCATCATTTTTGACGAGCAGGTTGAGGGGTTCAACGCCCTACCGTCCGATGTCTTGGCATCTGCCACGCAAATCGAATTGGGACTGCGATTCGTTTTTCCGAATTGCTACACCAGCGTGATTCGCGAGATTCCGCTTATCCTCTGGGGAAAACTGGAGGCTCACCTAGCAAAGCATTCAAGGAAGGTCTTCAACAAGCGAGACACCGAAGAATTGGTCCTACGGGTTTGCTACCTGCTTTCGCCAGAGCTGATCGACTCGATCCCGGAATTCTTCCGCCGTCTCTTTGACCTCCATCTCAGCCAGAACAAGCTCCCCGAATCCCTGTCCTCCAGATTCGAAGCAGAACTGGGGCACCGGGCTGAGTTCGCGGATCTCGAAGTAAAAAGGTTATGCGGCGATCCAAACTTCTTTTGGCACTTTATCGCCCGGCAATGGACGCAGTTTATCGCCGAAGTGAGCGGGATGGCCAAGCCCAACGATCCGGTGGAGCGAATCATCCCTTTTGATGACCCTCTGCTGCGTGGTTATGCGGAAGCGCTCCTCGATGCGGGGCATATAGATACCATCGAGGCGGACGAGAGGAATTTACCTCCAGAAGCCTGCTGGTGGCGGGTCGGGCTTAACATTGGCAAGGCCGAGGCAACTGCCCTGACAGAACAAGACTTGAGGCCTCTGCTAGATTCACTGCCCGCCACGGCGGCACATTCGCGGGACTGGATTGATTATGCTCTTCGCTACAGCAAGTTGGTCTCGAAGTTATTTCAAAACACCCCACAAGCACCCATCCAGCAGTTTTGGACTGATCTTTGGCCGCAGGTCGATCAGCGCTTCACGCAATGGTTGGAGCAGTTTTACGGCGGCCTGTACAATCTCCCGGCGTCTCCTCCGGTGATGCAGCATCATATACCAAAACAGTTGAACCGCTACCGCATGCAAGGCCGCCGTGTGGCCCTCATCGTATTGGACGGCATGTCACTCGCGGGGTGGCTGGCTGCCTACGAAAAGCTGAGCAAGCAATTACCCTCGAACCTTAGGGTAGAAACGGGCGGCGTTTTTTCGTGGTTGCCTTCACTTACACCGGTGTGCCGACAAGCAATTTATTCGGGGCAGGCGCCGCGTCTTTTCCAAGAGACGATCACCCGCACGGACCGGGACGGGCCGCGATGGAAAGCTTTCTGGGAGGCAAATGCAGAGCTGCGCCCCAATCAAATACACCACGGCCATCATAAAGGAAACTTCAGCGAAGCGGAGCTGGATCGAGATATGCTGGATGCCACGGTCGCGCTGGGCCTAACAATAGAAAAGCCGGATAAGATCATGCATGGTTCTTCGCTGGGCTGGGCCGGGTGGTATCAGCAAATTGGGCTTTGGCTCGATAATGGCTACCTGAGTGCATTGATGACCCGTCTGATTGAAAGCGGCTATACTGTGTGTGTGACCTCTGATCATGGGAATTTAGAGGCGACCGGAACCGGTAAGATTTCGCAAGGCGTCCTGGCGGAAAGTCGCGGCCAGCGGTGCCGATTGTATGCCAACGAATCACTCTGCGCTTCAACGCATTCCGACTACCCCGACACAACGAATCATTTGGAACTCCCCATCTCGGGTGAAAAGATGCACCCTCTTTTCGCAAAGGGCAGAGGTGCATTTGTCTCTGAAGGCGAAACAATCGTCACCCACGGCGGAGCCAGCCTCGATGAGATGATTGTGCCCTGGGTAGTCATCGAAGAAGGTGCAAAATGAGCGGTCAGTCTGTCACATT
>CAZSPO010000554.1:0-2405 GCA_964608775.1 uncultured Chthoniobacterales bacterium
ATCGGCGGTTAAGGATCTGCTACTTAAGTAAACCGTATTCCCTTTAGCCCGGATAAACCATTGGCGGGGGTGTAAAGGTTCTTCTGTAAAAGTGACGGCGTTGCCCTAGGCTGGCGTCTTGATCCCCTTTGGGGAACAGCGCCTTAAGTGAGTGCCATTCTGCGCCCTTTTGCCTTCGTCACGAGGCTGCGCATTCCCCGCGACGATAAATCGTGTCGGTTCAGCCCCACACCGCTTGGGGCGGTTCGTTTCCACAGGGATGGCATTCCGCCGTGGCTTCGGCATCGACCCCAGTCGACGTGCGATCGCGATGGGTATTCATCATCTGCCGGCGCTATTACACGGGGCACTGGTCGCTTCATTTCATCACTGAAGGCCACGTGCATCTCAGCATTGGGGCAGGGCTTTGTCGTTTAGGCGGTGACGTATCACAACGGATACGCCCCCACCTGAACTTCGCGCTTTACAAAAAAATCTGCGGCGCAACCACTTCCAGCTTTTATGAAAACAGCGGGGTTCCGTGGCAGCAGCGCCTGTCTACTTCTGTCGATAACGGTGCCAAGATGACGAGCAAGATTCCGCGTTATGCCGGAGGCTGCACTTCAGGAACCCGGCCAAATTCAGTTGGCACTTGGTGGCTGGGATTCGGTGTTGCGGATCCGCGGTAGTCCGCCATCACTGGCCGAATTTGCTCCAAAGCCTCCGGCGGCCAATCCTTGTGCATTTTCTCCGAGCCCGAAGCAGCCCAGGCCTGGGTGCACTCGTCCAAATCATAAAAAAAGGGATGATACCAAAGGGTCAAGACGGTCCGGTGCTGGTTTGTCTTGTTAGCGTGTGAGGCGTGTAGCATCCGGCAATCCCCAATCAACAAATCCCCTGCTTTCACACACACATCGATTTCCCCCTCCCAGGTCTGGAAGCGCCGGTCGTCATCTGGATTTTTCATCGACCGGGTTCCCTCGGTGTGGCCCCATCCCAGATCGTGCAAGGGATGTCGGCGGAGGTGAGTGCCAGGCAAAGCCCGCAGGCAGCCATTTTCGGGGGTCGTGTCCACCAGGTAATACATCAGAAAAAGCATCGGCGAAGGCAATCCCAGAGCCCGCGGATCCTTCCACATCAGACAGTCCTGATGCCAAAAGAGCTGTGGGCTGGGACCCGGCTTGCTGATGATGTAGCCGGTCCAAAACCGGTTGTCGTGCAACCCCAAGGTCTCCAAGGCATCTAGGGCCGGTTGATGGGCGATCAGCGGGCTTTCCTACACTCCCTCCAGGAGCCCGGTTGGTGCGTGTTTTTGACTTTGCCAGTCCCGCCGCCACGCATCATGCGAGTCGGCGTGTGCTGCCAGAGCACGAAGAGATTCTGATTCTGACCGGGGGGTCGGGCGACTTTCGTGTGGATGATCGATTCGTCACGGTGGGGACGGGGGGGCTCGTCTGGTTTTACGCCGGCGAACTGCTCGAAGCGATCGCGCCTGAGCAAGCCCCCTTTGAATGCGTGGTCATCCTTTTCCACCTCCCGCATGCGGGTGGTGCGCCGAGCCAGCCCCGTATCTCCCAATGGCCGGATCCTGATCAAGCCGTTGCCTTTGCAAGGGAAGCCCTCTCCGGCTTTCGCACACTCCCCGTTCCCACACCGCTCTTTGACATTTATCTCCACACCCGCCTCCTCTGGATCGCCAGCCGGCAAGGCAGGGCTTTCCACCCGGTGCCCCCCGCCCACCCGCCCGCTTTGGAACGGGCACTCACTTTCATTCGCCTGCACCACAGGGAGCCGATCACCATTTGGACCATTGCAAAGGCCGCTGGAATCAGCCCGGCCCGGCTGCACCAACTCTTTCTCACTCACCGACAAACCACCCCCAAACAGGCCGTCATCCAGCTCCGCCTTCAGCACGCCAAAGATCTTCTCAGCTTCACCAGCTTGTCGGTGAAAGAGGTCGCTCATGCCTCTGGCTTTCAGCAGAGCGTCCATTTCTGTCGCGCATTCCGGAAAGTGACCGGCCAATCTCCGGGGGAATACCGCCGCCATGCCCGCACTGGCGAAGTAGCGCCGGGTTGACGGCCAGGCCTGGCGGAAGGCTCCGTTATTTGTCAGGAAAAGGCAGAAGGGATGACCCCTTTTGCCTTTTCCCAGGGTGAGCAATGGGCTTTGGTGGGCATGTCGCTCGAATCGGTCACCAAAAGCGATCGCTTGCATGGGAAAATAGAGGAGCGCGGAGCGTGGCCTCCCGTGCTTTATCTGGGTGAGACAAAATCGGGACCTCCGCACGTCTCTTCTTTAATAATCGTGCGTACCTCCCGACTCGAGAATCTCTACGACGCCCATGCCGATGCGCTCTATGGGTTCCTCTTGCAGCTGACCCGCCGCGCGCCTGACGCGCAGGATCTCGTCCAGGAGGTGTTCGC
>CAZSPO010000555.1:0-2395 GCA_964608775.1 uncultured Chthoniobacterales bacterium
TGCCCCCACCGACCGCTTCCCCCCTCTCCTCAGCCAAAACCGCCCATGCCGCCCGCAACGCCTCCGGAGCCCGGCGTTGACTCCACGCCACCCGCAACGCGGCCCCGGGTGCGGCTCGGAAAGCCAACACCCCTAGCGACCAGAAATCCGGCGAACGCTCGTTCATCATCGGCGACCCCACCTTGAACCAAAGGCCAACAAGCGACAACTTCTCCTTGAATGTTCACCCCCTACGCCAATGTCCTCGGCGTCGCGATTAGCGCCCTGGACCTCCCGGACGCCACCCGTTGGGTGGTCGAACGTGCGACCCGTCACGCAGCCGGCTATGTCTGTGTCACAGGCGTTCACGGCGTCATGGAAGCCCAGCGCGACCCCACCTTTCTCACCCTCCTCAACCAAGCCACCCTCAATACCCCCGATGGCATGCCGATGTCCTGGGTCGGCTGGCTCCAGGGTCAACGACAGATGGAACGCGTTTACGGCCCCGACCTGATGCTGGCGGTCTTGGAAGCCGGTCGAACCTCCGGGCTTCGCCACTATTTCTACGGCGGCAAACCCGGTGTGGCCGATCAATTAGCAGAAAAAATGAAAGCCCGGTTTCCCGGGCTTTGCATCGCAGGCACGTTCTGCCCGCCATTCCGGCCATTGACGGAAACCGAATGGAAGGCGTTGGCCGATGAGGTCGAAAGGATTCAGCCCGACATTTTCTGGATTGGACTCAGCACCCCGAAACAAGAGCGATTTGCCGCCGAAGCCGTGTCACGATTGAACGCGACCCTCTTCATCGCCGTTGGAGCCGCGTTCGATTTTCACTCCGGGCTCATGCCACAAGCTCCTCGTTGGATGCAACGCGCAGGTCTGGAATGGCTGTTTCGCGTGTGGAAAGAACCGAGGCGATTGGGTGGACGCTATCTGCGCAACAACCCCGCGTTTTTGTGGGCCATCACCCTGCAGTTGACTGGCTTCCGGCAATACCCACTTCGGATAGAGGTAGGAACGGGGCATTGATTTGCCCCGCTCCCCCCTCCGAACCGTGCTTGCAGATCTCCCGCACACGGCTCTCCAGTCAGTGGTTTGCTCCTTGTCGGAGACTGGCGGTTTCCGTGACTTTGGCATCCAGCAGGCAGAAGAGCCCAAGTCCGGTAAAGTAGCGGTTTGGCCAGCGATGGTGATCCTGTCCCCGGCCACGGCCCTTGCCGCCCCGCCGCTTGCGCAGGATGGAGCGCAGGCGAACCCGCATCCATCGGTCGATCTCTTCCAGCTCGCTGGGATGTACGTGTTTGAAGTATCCGAACCAGCCTTTCAGCGTCCGGTTGATGTCCGCCACGATGGCTCCCATGCTCTTTGCGTTGTTCCGGCGCGTCCGGGGTTTGATGGATTCGCGCAGCTTGCGCAGGCTCTTGGGCCGAACCAACCGTATCAGACGCCCCCGTCGGCTTCGTTTGAACCGGTAACCAAGGAAGTCAAAATGACTGTCGGCATGGCTCATGTCCACCGTGCGGGTTTTGTCCGGATGTAAAGTCAACCCGGCTTCTGCCATCCATTCCCCCAGCTTTTCCAGCGCGGCTGCGGCTTCTTCCTGACTACGGCACAACACGACCATGTCGTCGGCATACCGCACCATTTCAAATCCACATCCGGCCATCAGCCAGTCCAACGGATCGAGGTAAATATTGGCCAGTAGCGGACTAATGACTCCGCCTTGCGGCGTGCCTTCCCCTTTCGCTTCCTGCCAGTCATTTCCTTCAATCACTCCTTGTTTCAAGAACCCTTCGATCAACCCCAAAACCCGCCCGTCGGCAACGTGCTCGCGCACCAGTGCCATGAGCCTATCATGGGGAATCGCATCGAGCCGAAGGGCTGGGAAGCCCTGAGACAGACTGCGACGTAGGAGCAGCCCCGAAGGGGTGCGCAGCGGCGGGAGCGCGGAGCATCAACTAGCCCTTGATGTCCACGTCCACGACGTACGTGTTTCCTGCACGAAGCAGTTCCTCCACACGCCGCAACGCATCTTTTCAACCGCACCCGGGGCGGAACCCGTAGCTGTGCTTGGCAAAGCGGTTTTCGAAAATGGGCTCAATGACCATTCTCACCGCTGCCTGCACCACGCGGTCGGTAACCGTTGGTATTCCCAACGGCCGCTTTTCCGCGCTGCCAGGTTTTTCAATCCACACCCGTTTGACCGCCTTGGGTTGATAGGCCCCCCGCTTCAATTGCTCATTCACGGCGAGCAGCCGACTTTGGCTTTCTTTTGCGAAGCGATCTATCGTGATGCCATCCACGCCGCAGTCTATGTCTTTTCAGAACGTCAAGGTCTGGCACGGCGCGTTAGCGACGTTTTCCAGCACCGCCTTGTTCTGATTTGTCTCTCACAAAGGCACGAAGGCACAAAGCT
>CAZSPO010000556.1:0-2393 GCA_964608775.1 uncultured Chthoniobacterales bacterium
GGGCGCCGGCAACGCCCGCACCGCCGAGCGCCTGCGTTTCGAGGGCTGGGCAACGGCCTCCGGTGAGCCGTTTTGTGGTGACGGATCGCCTGCGCGGTACAGGGACGAAATGGTTGAGGTTTGTCTTGCAAATATTCTAACAATCCGCGAACTTGGGGAGTGTTGGCTCACCCACGGTTGAGACGTATGAGTGCGGGGGAGAAGGTGTCGGTCGATAGGTACATCCAGAAAATACGGGACTTCCTTCCGAAAGACGGGTCGATATCGCTATCGGAGCTGGAACTCAGGATCGCGCGGTCGATTGGGGAGCCGATCGATCGCGAGGAGTTTGAAGACGCGTTGAAACAGGTGGCGTCGGCGGAGAGATACAGAGACGGGCGTGTCCGGATGACGGAACCGGACCTTCCGGAAGCAGGTCTCATGGGGCGTGTCGGCGTTTTTCTCACCAGTGACGGTGCGCTCGAAGCGATCATGGCTAAAAGAGATTTGACGCTTCTGGAAGACACCTCGTTCGCTGGAGCAAGAGGCACAGGAACTTATAGTCGACCCGATTTCGTTATGGCGACAATCCGGCGATTCAAGTTTGACCCGGCATCCTTTCTCGATGTTTATTCTTTTGAGTTGAAGAACCGACAGGGCGCCAATCTTCAAGGGGTCCATGAAACACTCGCGCATGCGCGATTCGCACACTACAGTTTCTACGTAATCCCACGATCGCGTATTCGCCCTGAACAAACCGACGATCTTATACGCGCGTGCAGTCGGTATGATCTTGGAGTGATTACCTTCACGATCGGTCAGAACCAGAGCGTGGGACACTTTCGCTTTGAACAGTTTCCGAAGCGACGCGCACCCGACCCCTCGGAAATTGAGGCCTTCATTGAAAACCGCTTTTCCCGTGAAAAGCAGGAATCGCTAAAAAGCTGGGCTCGTCATCCTCATGGGTAAAATTATCAGTGTTGTCAATCGAAAGGGTGGCGTTGGAAAGACCACATTGTCAGTTGGTCTTGCCGAAGTCTTCGTTTCGGAATGCCAGGCGAGCACGATCGTTGTTGATCTTGATCCTCAGGCGAGTGCTTCCCGTTTCCTGCTGCGAGAAAAGAACGCTTTCGAGTCCGCTGTGACAAAGGGGCAGACCCTGACAGGCTTCCTAAAGGCCGTCGATCAGGATGTCTCGGCGGCCGCAGACCCCGTGATCCGGAAAATGCTTCACGTGATTAAGGAAAGGGCACATGTCGACCTGGCGCTCATCGCCAATTCGGACGAGTACTGGGACTATGAAATCGAACAGGTCCGAGTGGGGCGCGACGGCGACCTGTCGCTTCGGATCAACGGCCTGTTGAAGGTTCTTGCCGAACGTTACAGCTACGTTGTTGTCGATTGCCCGCCGGGCCAATCGCTGGCGGCAGAGGCCGTTGTGAAGGCATCCGACCTCGTTCTCTGCCCGATTACGCCGGAGCGGATGGGGGTTTGGGGAAAGGAACTTCTCGAGAATTATCTCGAACGTGTTGCGCCTGATGCTCGGGTCCGGTTCGTTGTTACGCGAAAGCAGTCCAACAAGCTTTCGGACAAAATGTTCAATGAGATCGAGACAAGCGGGAAACTGCTGCCGGTGCCGCGTGGGGGTTCAAACTACGATCTCATTCTGAGCCAGAGCAAGGGGTTTCAGGACCGACTTGAGATCGGGTCGATCAACATTTCGCTGCAAAGGCTCTGGGGCTCCAAAGCGGTCAGGGAAATCACGGCTGTGGCTAAAGCGGTGAGGAAGGAATTAGGGGCATGAGGGATCATTTCGAGTTGTTGCTGTCGACGGAGCCGGCAGCAAACCTGTCCGCCGCCGAGGCAAATCGCCTAGTCAAGCAGGCCAATAAGTTATTGCTCGCGCTGTTGAAAGCGGCGACGCTTGACGCTGTTCGGGCTCTTCCCGAGGCCGTGCGCAGGGAGCTGGAAGGCCGCCTCGATGTTTCGTTCACATTGCCGGAACTCAAGGCGATCTCCAGAGCGTGGGAGCCGAGACGGAAGATTGATGACGGAGAGACCCAGACAGCGCTTGGTCAGAATCTGACCTCGCTGATGCATGGTCAGCGGGAGCCCTATGTCCCCGTCGAGGCGCGGCTGACCTTGAAGGCAGCGAAAGAGCGGCCAATGGTGGAGCGCGCTGCCATCGTCTCGAAGCTCAGGGACTGGGCGCCGAAAACAGACGTCAAGAAGCTTGTCAAGAAGTGGGACGGGCACAACAACGCAATTCAGTCGGCGCCGCGGGGGCGGCAGGTCGATCATCTCGCAAAACTTCTCGAAGGACAATCCGAGCCTATTCCCAAGCCAGCCAAGCAATAATAGCCCCCCGCTTGATCCCGCCTCGCCCTTGCGGCAGGAGGCGGGGCGGACTGAGG
>CAZSPO010000557.1:0-2380 GCA_964608775.1 uncultured Chthoniobacterales bacterium
GCCCGAGCGGGGTGTATTCCGCGAGAGCGCCCTCGCCTGATTTTTGGAAAGGCATCGGCAAACGGGCGACTTCGTGCCAAACCCCGGCGTATTGGTCGAGATCGACCGCCGCGACGGTCGGCAGGGGGGGGCGTGGCGATGGGGTGGCGCAACCGACCAGGAGCGCACCGAGGGCAAGGAGGGAAAAGGCAGGGTGGATCATGGCGGGGGAGGGGGTTACATCGTGACCACTTTGGCGGCGAGAATCGCCTCAATCGCGAGGAGATCCTTGAGAGCCGCCTCGTCGGGGGCGGAGTCGAGGTTGAGAACGGTGAGCGCCCGACCGCCTTGTTCCGTCCGGCTCAAGGCCATGGAAGCGATGTTAATCCCGTGAGTGCCCAGGGTCCGCCCGATATGGCCGACGATGCCCGGTTTATCCTCATTTTCGAGCACGAGCAGGGTCCCTTGCGGTCGAGCTTCCACATGGCGACCATTGATCATCACGATGCGCGGTTGGTTCCCAAAAAAGGTGCCTGCCACCGAAACGGGATTCTGGCCATGTTCGCCTGCGGTGACTTCGATAAGTTCGGTGAAATCGCCCGGCATATTGACCCGGGTTTCCTGGACGCGAAGTCCGCGGGCACTGGCGACGGCTGGTGCGTTGACCTCATTCACATCGCATCCACCGGCTTTGCGAAGGTAGGCTTTGAGAATGGCGCGCCCGATCGGCGAGGTGTTTCCCTGGTTCATCCGGCCGCTGTAATTGATAACGAGCGAGTCGATCCGCTGCGGGGCGGTCTGGCCCAGGAACCCGCCGAGCAACTCACCCAGCTCAAGGTAAGGAGCGATGGCCGCGAGGGTTTTGGCATCCAAATTTGGGACATTCACCGCGTTGCGAATTTCGCCTTCCAAGAGGAGCGCCTTGATCGCCTCCGCGATTTCAATGCCGACACTTTCCTGGGCTTCAGCCGTGCTGGCTCCGAGGTGGGGGGTCAGCACGAGGTTTTCATTTTGCAGCAGCGGATTTTGCGGGTTGGGCGGCTCGACTTCGTAGACATCGAGGGCGGCCCCGGCGATCGTGCCATTATCCAGAGCATGCAGGAGGGCGGTTTCATCGATCAACCCGCCCCGGGCGCAGTTGATGATCCGAGCCTCGGGTTTCAGAAGAGGAAAATTTTTGGGGTTGAGCATGTGTTGGGTTTCCTCCGTGAGGGGCATGTGGAGGCTGAGAAAATCCGCTTGCGGCAGCAGATCATCGAGTTGCTCGAAGAGTTCGACCTGGAGCGCCCGAGCCCGGCTGATGCTGAGATAAGGGTCATAGGCGAGGACGCGCATGCCAAAGGCGATAGCCCGGCGTGCGAGCTCCGATCCGATTCGGCCCATGCCGAGGATGCCGAGGGCTTTGCCGTAGAGCTCCACGCCTTCAAACTTTTTCCGCTCCCATTTTCCCGAACGGACGCTGGCGGTGGCTTGAGGAATCCGGCGTGCCGTCGAGACCAGGAGTGAAAAGGCATGTTCCGCCGTCGAGATCGTGTTGCCGCCGGGGGTGTTCATCACGACCACCCCGAGCCGGGTCGCCGCTTCCACATCGACATTGTCGACCCCGACCCCGGCGCGACCGACGGCTTTTAAATTCGAACCGGCCTCCAACACGCGGGCGGTGACCTTTGTTTGGCTGCGGACTACCAGACCGGAAAAGTCGGGGATGAGCGCGACGATTTCGTCTTCTTTGAGGCCGGTCTTCACCAACACTTCGAGGCGGGGATGGCTGACGAGTTCGTCCACTCCGCGTTGGGAAATGGGGTCGGCGACAAGGACTTTAAAGGTATCCATAGGAGCGACCAGCATAGAAAGCTCACGCCGGTGCTCAAGGATCAATCCGACAAGCCGTGAAATCTTTCCGCCGCACTTTTCCCATAGAAGGCTCCCGTCGGGCATGCTAAAACTTCTGCTCTCATGGCAAAGAAAACGTCCCGCCCCGTTGCATCCCGTTCCTCAAAATCCGCTTCCCCCGCTTCCAGGCCGCATTCCGCCGCTGTCCTCGACGGTCCAGAACGGGCGGCCAGTCGGGCGATGTTACATGCGGTCGGGTTTGAGCGGGAGGACTTCGCAAAATCCCAAATCGGCATCGCTAGCACCTGGAGCCAGGTGACGCCTTGCAACATGCACATTGACCAATTGGCCATCGAAGCGGCCTCCGGCGTCGATGCAGCCGGCGGCAAGGCGGTGATTTTCAATACGATCACCATCTCCGACGGCATCTCCATGGGGACCGAAGGGATGAAATACTCCCTGGTCTCTCGCGAGGTGATTGCGGATTCTATCGAAACGGTTGTCGGCTGCGAAGCGTTTGACGGGGTCGTGGCGATCGGCGGCTGCGATAAAAACATGCCGGGCTGCC
>CAZSPO010000558.1:0-2372 GCA_964608775.1 uncultured Chthoniobacterales bacterium
CCCGGCAGATCTTGGCGTAATCGGGGGGGGGCAGCTTCGCATGCTGAGTCGACAGCCAGGCCGCCGCGCGCATCCCGAGGCTGATCGCCTCGCCATGAAGATATTGCCCATAACCCGCCGCCGCTTCGATGCCATGCCCGATGGTGTGCCCAAAGTTCAGCAACGCCCGCAGCCCGCTCGTCTCCCGTTCGTCCGCTGTGACGACCGATCCTTTTATCTCAACGTTGCGCGCCAGCAGCGTCGGGCGGTCTTCCGGCGATTGCGGCTGCATCAACTGTTCGAGCAAGGCGGCGTCGGCGATGATGGCATGTTTGATCACCTCGGCCATCCCTTCGTTAAACTCCCGTGGGCCCAGGCTCTTGAGCGTGTCGGTGTCGCTGATGACCAGCTTCGCTTGGTGAAAGGCTCCCACCAAATTTTTGCCCGTCGCCAGATTGATTCCAGTCTTCCCCCCGACCGAACTGTCCACCCCACTCAGCAGGGTGGTCGGGATTTGCACGAAATCAACGCCTCGCAGGTAAATGGCGGCCACAAACCCCGCTAGGTCGCCCACCACCCCCCCTCCCATGGCCGCAATTATCCCATCCCGAGCGAGCCCGAACCGGCTGATCTCGGTGCAGAGCCGTTCCACCGCCGCGAAACATTTCGATTTTTCCCCGGCCGCAACTTCAAACAGTTCGGCGCGGAACCCTTGCGAACGGAGCGCGGTCAGAAGCCGCCTGCCGTAGAGTGCCCCCACGTTGGAATCGGTCACAACCGCGATATCCCGCCCCGGACAGATCGCGGCGATCTCCACGCCGGCCCGGTCGAGTAACCCGGGCGCAATCAGCACGGGATAGGCCCGGTCGGGCAGGGGAATCTCGACCGCAAATCCGCCCGGGATTTTCCGCACATCCGGCAACGCCCGAATTTGACTGGCAGCTGGCAGGTCACTCATGACCCGCGATGAGGGGGCGGAACGGAGGAAAATTCAATCCAAACCTTCCGCCCCACCCACCCCCGCCAGCATACCGGCGATCGCCCCGGTCAAGAGGCAGGCGAAGGTCGCCGCCAACAAACAGCGCGGAGCCAGGCTCCCGATCTCCCCGCTGCGATTCGGGATCAGCGCGCTCAAGCCCCCGGCCAAAATGCCCATCGAAGGCAAATGCGCAAAGCCGCACAGGGCATACGTCGCGATGAGCATCGTCCGCCGATCCAACGGTTCCTCATCGTTCATCCAGCCGAACAACTCGAAATAGGCCGGCACTTCCGTCGCCACCAACCGTGTTGCCAACAGTCCGCCTACCCGGCCAGCTTCCTCCCACGGCACCCCAATCAACCACGCCAACGGCGCAAACACGACCTGCAACAAATCCTGCATCCGCAGCTCGGGATGGCCGAACCAGCCGCCCACGACCCCGCATCCCGCGTTGACCAGGGCGACCAACCCCACAAAGGCCACCAAGACAGCCGCAATGCCAAAGGCCAGTTCCAACCCATCCCGCGCCCCGCGCGTGATGCTTTGCACCCAGTTCGCATCGCGTTCTCCCGTCACCCAACGGCTTTCCTCGCCCGCTGCCGCCAGCCCGTCGGTCGGCACGAGCAGTCGCGCAAACAAGACGGCTGCGGGCGCACTCAGGAAATTCGCGGTCAATAAATGCCCAGCCACCGTTGGGAAGACGGGGCTTAATATCCCGACATACAAACCTAACATCGTCGATGCGATGGTCGCCATGCCAACGGTGAGAATGATCGCTAACGTCGCCCGGGGCACCCGATCCAGGTAAGGCCGGATCATTAGCGCCGATTCTACACCCACAAAGAGATTGCTCGCGGCCACCACCGATTCCGCGCCGGAAATACCGAGGCTCCGCCGGAACAAAACCGCGAACCATCGGATCAGGAGCGGCAAGATTCCAACATGATGCAGGAGCGCCGTCAGGGCTGCGAAAAAGATCGCGGTCGGTAATGCTTGAAAGGCCAGGATAAACCCCAACGATTCGGCTTCACCCGGTGACACGGCCAACGGACCGAAAAGAAAGACCGCCCCCTCCCTGGCCCGAGCCAGCAGTTCCACTGCCGCTGTGTCGAGCCAGACAAACAAATTTTGCCCGGCTGGAAATCGAAAGACCACGAGGCCGACCACCAGTTGCAAACCCAACGCGGTGACGATTAACCGCCCCTGCTTCAGGGCTCCCCGACGATTTTCAGAAAACACCCAGGCCAATGCTAGGAGCGCGAACACCCCAGGCAGACCGCGAAAGAATTCCCACATGCCCCGCAGTTAACCCCGCCTGTTTCATAAGACCAGTCCTGTTTCCTTCATCGATTTGCCGAGAGAGGCCCTCTCCGACCGGGTTGATTGGGCGCATCACCGAAAGTTGCGAAAAGTG
>CAZSPO010000559.1:0-818 GCA_964608775.1 uncultured Chthoniobacterales bacterium
GACAGCCAGGATTCTCATGAGCAGAAATGGATCGCCAGAAAACGCCGCTGCCTGGGCTCAGGCTGGCTTTCCCCCATCTTCCGCCCCGGCTTCCACCGGGGTGGGCTCAACCGACGCCTGCTCGGCCTGTTTGCGGCTCTCTTGGCGTTGCCGACGCTGCAGCTCTTTTTGTTGCTTGAGCGCTTTGTCCCATAACTGGGTAGAAGGATACCGCTTGGCGACATGTTGAGGGATTACCTTCGGCCAGCTGGCGGATTGGGGCTCGATCTTTTGCCGGATCGTATGCAGCCCCGGCATTTTCCAGACCTCGTCATCTTCCTTGGTGACCTGCTCCACATGATCAAAATCGTGCTCATACCACGGCTCCTCCAGAAACTGATAAATCCCCCGCATGACCCCGCCTGGGTCAGAGGTCAATTCGTTGTAATCCACCAAGTGCAGTCGGTCTCCAAACCCTTTCGTTAGCGCTTCCGCCAGCTTGCGGTAAGGCGCTCCGACCATCCCATTTTGGGCAAACCAGACTTGGCATCGCCCGTCAATGGTTCCCCAATTTCCCCCAGCATTCAGTTCTTGGCCGCTCGGAGTGAGCGGATTTTTCATATTTAATTTCTCGAAACTGGCCAAAACCTCCCGCACATCCCGCACCGGCACGATGATCTTCATTCGCCGATTGAGGACCCGCTCCATGAAAGGGATGGCCCCGATCCAACCCCGGCCCTTATCGAAGACGACTGGACGGCTGATGCCCGAAAAGAAAGAAATCAACGCCCCGCGAAGCACCCGCAATTTAATTTCACGCGACTCTTCCGGCGGCAGAA
>CAZSPO010000559.1:828-2362 GCA_964608775.1 uncultured Chthoniobacterales bacterium
CCCGAGCACACTTTGCAGCCCACTCGTGGGAGTGGCGTGGAAGCGGGGGTTTTGCATCAGCATGTTGGCCAGGAGCGTGCTGCCACTCCGCGGCAACCCCCCTAAAAAATGAACGACCCGCTTGTTTTGTGATTCAGCCATAAAGATAGTGCGCGATAGAAATGACGCTTTTTGTTTAAAAACTCTTATTCTTCTCAGACAACCCGCAGTTCGCGGCGGTCCGTCCAGAGCCCGTCGTTATTCTCGCAGCCCACCCCGATTGCAAGTGGTTTTTCGCGAATTGTCGCCCGCCACTGCCTGAGCCTTGACAAGCTCATTCAACGCAACTACCCAACTTTCCCGCTTTTGATCCTCCCGCGCGCCTGCTGCCAAAGCCCGGAAGTGCAAGGCTTGATCCTCCATGAAATTCATTGCCAAGATGTCCGCCCGGCGGTCCGCCGTTCCCAGCTTATTAAGCGGGCCGTCCCGCTGCTTCCTGGCCACCGCTCTTTCCTGCGGCATCGTTTGCTCCCCAGCCAGCGCTCAGACCTTGACCCTAGAATCGGACCTTGTGACGGAGTTGATCGCCGATCCGATCACGGTCGAATCCCTTCCCGCCGACCTGCCCGAGCCCGTGCTTGCCGCCCTCCCCGTGGAAGCCATCGCGCCGGTATCCACCGAGGAAATCACGAGCGAATGGGACCGGCGTCCAGTGCTGGTCTGGTCCCTCGACGATGTGGTGACGATGGCGATGGCCCAAGCCCCCCAAATTGAAATCGACCGCAGCGAAGCCTCTGCGGCCCAAGGCCGGTTGCTGGCCTCCTACGATCTCCTCACCCCACAATTTGAAGCGACCACTCGTTATGCTGAGCGGCAGCGGCTCCTCAATCAATTCTTGACCGATACCGTGGGCGAAATTCGTTCCACCGACAACTCGTTGCGCATCGGTCTCTCGGACACCTCCTCTTCCGAAAATCCTGCCGATCTCGACCCTGGGGGAACCACCAATGTGCTCGATCCCGTCAGTATTTTTGACATCGCAGGATTGGCGGCTTTCGAGCCCCGCAATTTTTTTGAAAATATTCGCAACTCCCGCGCCCAGATCACCCAGCTGCTGCCTTGGGGCACCCAACTGACTCTGTCGGCGCTGGAGTTGGAGATTGAGGACAGCTTCACGAGCGACCGGACGTTGACCGGCATTCCCCTCAGCCCCATTTATCCCAAGCAACAGGAATTTCAGGTCTCCCTCAGCGTGGTTCAGCCCCTACTTCGCGGTTTCGGACGTCCAGCCGCCACCGCTCCCATCCGCATTCGGCAGGCGGAGTTTGAGCAGGCTGACGCCACATTCCTTGGCCAGGTGGATACTTATCTGGCCACGATCGCACGGGAATACATGCGGCTAAGCGTCCTGGGAAAAGCGGTCGAGGCCCACCAAGAATCAGTCGAGGCAGCCCAAGCCCTGCTCAGCCAGACCCAAGCCCTCTATGATGAAGGGCTGACCGATATCGTGGAACTCGCCCGGCAAAGGACCGCCGTCGCTTCTCGCCAGACCGCT
>CAZSPO010000560.1:0-2358 GCA_964608775.1 uncultured Chthoniobacterales bacterium
CTTCGCCCTCCCGCAGACAGGCCAACTGCGCTTCCCGCGGCCATTCGCTCTCCTGCTTCCTGGCCGCGAGCGCTTCGCTCCTCCTCTCCGCCGACTGTATCGCCGCGCCGAGTCCTCATTGCGACGATATTGTCACACACGAAGCCTTGCCGAATCCACCGCTTCTCAATGGGATCAATGGCGCTGTCTTAACCAGTATTTCTTATGGAAACATGGCATTACCTCGAAAATCAGTTCGACACCGTCACCCGCAACAGTCGTAAGCGGATGAATTCCATCGCGGCCGATACCGGCGCGAAACTCAACACTGGCGCCCAAAACGTCCCGGCCATCGCCCCCATCCGCGATGCGTTCACCTCGGCCAAAACCACCTGGGACGCCACCTACCAGGCTTGGGCCAACGCCAAAGCCACCTACCGCAGCGCCACGGCCGCCCTCGACATCCTCTTCGCCAGCCTCCGCGAAACCCCCTCCCATGGCGAACGCTCGAAAGTCGACCGCTGGGAATCGAGAGTCGCCGCCGAATGGGCCAAATCCCACCCCGTTTACATCCAGCTCTTCCCGTTGGGCCGCGAACCGCTCACCACCGGCTCGCGCGAACAGATCATCGGAGCCGTCCAACAACTCGGCACTCGTCTCCAGGCCAAAAGCACCGACGCCACGCTAAGCGTCGAGCAGCAAACCCTCCTCACCTCGCTCGCCACGGAAGTCGCCGATTTTCATGGCCAGTTGGAGAGTGCCCGCAATCGGCAGCAGGAAATGGAGGGCCTGGTCGATACCACTGCCGCCACCTGCGAATCGCAACGGCTCGAAATGGCCACCATTCTCTACGCCACCCTCGCGCAGTTGATGGCGCTCTACCCTCGGCCAGAAGAACGGATGCAGGTCGTCGGTTACTTCGACCTCACACTCATCATGGCCCCACCCCAGGCCGACAACGACGAACCCGAGCCCGCGCCAGAGCCCGAACGGGCCGGCGCGATCTGACCAGACTTCCGCTGCACGATGAGGCATCCCCGTCGCAAACCCCATGGGATACCACATCGTGAGCATCGATTCCCCGCGCTGTGCGCTCAGTTGCCGCGACGGCCAGCTCACCTGCAAGACCGATGACGGCGAGCGGCGTCTTCCCATCGAAGACGTCGCCGCCATCATCATCACCAGTTTTTCCGCCCAAATCCATAGCCACCTTTTTCTGGAAGCGGCGCGGCATGGGGTCGCCCTCATCATTTGCGAGGATTTCCGACCGGCCAGCCTCCTCCTCCCCGCTAACCGCTCAACCGACACCCTCCTGAGCCGGGCCCTCCTCGGTCTCGAAGAAAAAGCCCGCGCCCGGCTCTGGCAAACCACCGTTGACGCCAAATGCCGCAACCAGGCAGCCCTTGCCGAATACCTCGCGCCCGATGATGCCACCCTGCCGCTGTTGCACGGAACCGCTCACGGACGCAAACCGCACAAGGAAGCCATCTGCGCCAAGCTCTTCTGGCAAATCTTCGGGCGCCGCCAGGGCGACACCGCCTTTACCCGCGAACGGGCCGGCGGCGGTCTCAACAGCCTGATCAACTACGGCTACGCCGTCCTGCTCTCCACCATTCTACAAAAACTTTTCGCCGTCGGCCTGGATCCCACTTGCGGCATCTCCCATGTCACCCGTGAACGGAGCACCCCGCTCGCCTATGATTTGATGGAGCCCTTTCGGCCTTGCGTCGACTGGCGCGTCGCCCAATGGGTCCAGCAACATCCCGACGCCGAGGAGTGGAGTGTCACACCGGAGTTCCGCCGATGGGTCACCGGGTTCCCGTTGGAAAAGATCGGCTACCTCGACCTGCAACTCGAAGTGCGCGGATGCATCGAGGGGGTCGTGCGCGGATTCCGCAAAGCCGTCGTCACCGGCAACCTGCGGCTTTACAAACCATGGACACCGAAAAATTCAAAATGGGCTGGTTGATCGTGGCATTCGACCTGCCCGTGGGAACGAAGACGCAGCGCAAAGCCGCGCACGATTTCCGCGAATGGCTCAAGGATGACGGATACGCGATGCTGCAATGGAGCGTTTACGCCCGAGCCTGCGTGACATTCGCCCGGCAGCAAACGCACATCGAGCGGGTGAAGTTGCAAATTCCGCCCGAAGGCAGCGTCCGAGTCCTATTCGTGACGCGGGCGCAATGGGAGCGGAGCTACGTTATTCACGGTTCACCCGCCGAACCGGTCGAACCCGAGAAGCTTCCAGAGCAGATCCAACTCTGGTAACCCCTCGCGCCCGGCAAGTTACGCACAGCGAACTTGCCGGGCTCGGAATTGGATTCAAGGCAAAGCGACCCTGATTTTCATAGTCTGTCTTATCTAACTTGCCGGGCT
>CAZSPO010000561.1:0-2348 GCA_964608775.1 uncultured Chthoniobacterales bacterium
CAATGCTAAGAAGTCTGGTAAGCGTCACAGAGAACGCGATTCATAAAAAAAGAGGCGGCCCCACCAAGCCGCCCCCTTTCTGAACACGCAAATAGTAGAAATTAGTTAAATTGTTTTTTAAGGACAGGGAACTCCATCGTAACCGTCGTTCCCGAATCAACAATGCTATCTATTTGAAGCTTCGCCCTCCAGCTTTTCAGCTGTCTTTGAGCTTGCGACAAACCAATTCCATTTCCACCCGCCTTAAAACTTTGCCCCTCTAAGGCTCGCTCCACCTGATCAAGCGTCATTCCACATCCGTTGTCTTGGATTTCAACCTTCAACAAAGTCCCATCAAGGTAAATGGAAACCAAAACCTCAGCTTGTTTTTCACTCATCACCGAATCGACCGCATTTTGAAGGACGTTCCGCCAAGAACATCATCCTCCAACCATGGAAATCACCGCTTCCAGCTTCAAACTCCGGGCCAACGCCCCGGAGGGCCGGAAAGCGATTTCCTATCAGCTTGGTGGATCGCATTGTTCGCGTTTTATGATTTTTGAATGAGATCGCCTTCGATGTATTGGTGAATAAGTCCGGAAATAAAAGACTGATATGGCATCCCCTTCGCAGCTGCGACTCGCTGGATGCCGACCATATCGCGCTCAGACAAACGAATATTGATACGTCGATCCTTCTTGAAGGTGTTTTCTGCCGCAGAGCGTAGATTCCGCAGAAGTGTTTTGTCTGGTTTGGCCAATTTTATTTTATCGCGCTCGAAAAGCGTATCAATTTCCTGTTCCTCTTTATTCAGTTTCATTATTTTCCTCCAAATATAGTTTAGTCGCTTTCCGGCTCGGTATGATCGTCACAAGCCAGATCATCTCGCCGCGCTCTTCAAATGGAACGATGTAAATGTAATCTTCGATTGGGACAAAGAAGAGCTTCTGACCTGGGTATTTCTCTTGATTGGGGTGCTCTGCCACTCTCCAAACATCCCCCCTCCCAAGATGGACAATAACGGCCTCGAAACACACATTGCGTGTTTCCTTGAGGAAATCGTTTTTCTTGGGGTCCCAGTCATATCGCACATTGAAAGGATGCCCTATCGGCACACGCTGTGCAAGAGATTATTTATTTTGTAACGTCGAAGTCCTCTCACACCTGCCCGGGGGCGAGGCTCCGACTGTGGGTTGAAGGTTGAATGGTCATGGCGGATTTGAACTCGCGGCGGGGCAGGTGTTGAGAGCGACGCCTTGTTGTGCCTTTCTTTAGGTGTCTGTGGGAACATCGTCCCAATCGTCGCCCCAGCCTGAAACCCAGCTGAGTCCGTATCGCCTCTCGTATACCACAGAAGAATTCAGTTCATCCACTGGAATCTCCCCCGGCTCAAGCGGGTTGCTCGCACCGACGTTGAATTCCAACTGCCTGTCCCGAACCCTCCAGTGCTGGTGATACAGAAATCCCTCCATGGCCTCGATCTCTTGAGATGGTCGCTTGGCAGCTGAGAGTCGGAGAGAGTTCGGGTTCTTCATCGCCGCTTCGATGAAATCGGTGTCGAGAACCCAGAATTGCTCTGAGAGAGGCGGCATCTCCTGCAAGCCCACACCAAGGACACCAACGCTTCGGCCCTCCAACTGAAGTTCACGATGGTTTGTTGATCTGGGGCGGGGTCATCGAAAAATTGTCGTTCTGCGGCAGAGAGGTAATCTCGAACCCCGAGGTCACGGCACCAATCGCTAACCCATTCATGCTGCTGGGAACGAGCGACAATCGCAACGAGGGCTAGAACGCGCTCGGCAACCTCAAGCGATGAACGCTCTTTTATCTCGACGCTCTCGTCTTCCATTTTTTGGCACAACGAAAGAGTCCGGTCACGCACTGCCGGGGGCGTGCTGCGAAATCTGGGTTAAGGTTTGAACGTTCATGGGAAATTCTACTCGCGGCGGGCAGTGCGTTGATCCGCGACGCCTTGTTATCCTTCGTCGTCTGGAGGGTATGGCAGCCCAAGTTTCTTAGTGAAATCAACCATCTGCCAACAATCCCAAGCGGCGAACTCATCCGTCACATAGGCCCTCGTATCTCCCTCAAACCCGTCGGCCTCGTGATCGACGAAATAGCGCTCAATCTCTGGCACTGTAGTTCCAGGCCACGCTTCTGCAACTCGAGCGGGATCTCCTGCCCAAGACTGACGCTCAGAATCATCAATCTCAGTCCAATAGCCCGGCCTCGTGTTGAAGCGGTCGATCTCTGAACCGCTTTCGTATAGCCGGTACATCCAAAGATCCTCATCATGGATGTGAAAATAGAATGCCGGGCAGTCTAGGCGAGCAGACAAAGCCGAAACAGCCTCTTCAACACCTTCGGAG
>CAZSPO010000562.1:0-2348 GCA_964608775.1 uncultured Chthoniobacterales bacterium
GTAGACAGGGGTTTCCACCGCCGCGCTTGCCGCAGCCACTTCTGGATCATTTGAAGTATTCCACTCCTCCGGCTCGATGACCCTTCGCCGGATAATTCGCTGCACGTCCTGGGCGATGAAGGGACAACAAGCCAAGTCAACGGCTCGTGAATCATTCCAAAGCGAGTCGAATTCCTCTTGAACCCATGCGACGGCAGCGGGATCATCATCTTCCCAAAGAAGCTCGTAATTCATTTTCCAGGCGGAGGA
This sequence comes from uncultured Chthoniobacterales bacterium, assembly GCA_964608775.1. Classification (GTDB taxonomy): domain Bacteria; phylum Verrucomicrobiota; class Verrucomicrobiia; order Chthoniobacterales; family CAZSPO01; genus CAZSPO01. The sequence goes on from CAZSPO010000562.1 coordinate 250, forward strand.
ACTCTCATTGACGCTGCCAAGAAACGTCGTCGCACTGCCATCGGTTCTGCGGATGATTCCGGCTTTGCCATGAACGAGCCCAAAGGCCGTATCGGGCAGAACGCGGACATCCAGTTTGCCACTGGTGAGGGCTTCATAGAGTGCGCGATAGCGAGGGATTGCCGATGGGAGCGCCTCCTCGGGATTTCCTGCGCACCAACTTCGACGGAGAGCGGCTTGCGCCGCCGCAGCGGTTTCCAGATCCTGGGGATCCAAGTCCGAATTGCAGATGATGCGCACCTTGCCGGTGACCTTCATCAGCGATTCGCCCGCAACTTCGAAAAGGCTTGAGCGAAAATACCCCGCAATCCGGTCGTATGATGCAGCCCCATCCAGTCGCTGATTTAAGACAGCGTGATCAAGGCGAGTGCGGCGGCTGGAGTGACGTTTGATCACAGAGTAATAGGCCCTCCGTTACAGAATGGGAATCGTGATGGTGACCTCTTCTGCACTCACGTCATTTGTGAGTTCCACCGCCGGGATTGCTGCTTTTACTCGCTTCAAGCCGCTTCGCGACCCGCGATAGTTCATCAGCTGATAGGCCAGGGAAAGCAGTAATGGATTTCTATCCCTTCCAATCCCTCGCAGTGCTTCCTCCGAAGTAAGACTATTGGGAAGGGTTCCGGGACTGCGGACTTCAATCCGGTCATCAAAGATGAAAAGCTTTACTGAATCGGCGATGAAATAATCCCGATGAACGAGTGCATTGACAAGGATCTCCTCAAAAACAAATAAGGGAATCTCAGACCGACCGGGTGAGTTGAAGCTGCCTTCTTGCACACGACCGTTCCAGCGAGAGAAAAAAGCCATGCCCTGCTCATATTGGCTCTGAAGCGTTCCTTCAAAGCGTCGGCTGTCATGATATTCGGTTCCACCTCGATCTGTTCCCTTGAACCAGACCGCTTTGATCGTGAATTCTGGAAGCAATACTGATGGCCTTTTTCCGAAGAGAAGGACAGCTGCGATTCCCAGACGTTCTCCAAGCATCAAGCGAATACCCTGCAACTGGCGCATCATTTCGGCGGGGTCTTCAGACAATTTCTCTGCATGAAACTTTTCTTCGTAAAAGGAACGAATTGCAACGAGGTCCAAGTCCTCCATGCTTGTGCCAGGCACCGCACTTGTATCGGCGTATGTGACGTGGCCGCCTTGAAACATTCGGCGGAGTTCTGTTCGCTCGGTGATCCGACGCTTATCAGCACCCTTTTTAACCCAAAATTGCCTTTCCCGATCTTGGTATGGTTTATCCGCACCGTCCGGAACCTCGATTACGACGACCATCCCCTCGGTCGTGAGAACGTTAAAAGTCAGCACTGAGCAGGGAGGATTGACGCTCTGTGTGCAGGCGTTCGAGATCTTATTCGCCAGCGCAAGAGCAGCCTCTGGGGTAACGCCTGAGATTGAACCGTCATCCTCGACACCCACGAAGATTCGGCCTCCCCGGGTATTCAAAAAGGCAACCATTTCCTTCGCCAGATGGTCTTGACCATCAATTTGGCGTTTGAATTGGCGGGTGCTGTCCTCCCCTTTTAGGAGTTCTTCTCTGAGAGTGAATTCGTCCATTGGCTGTAAATCTTTTGTCGTTGTTCAAAGGCTTGGGCACCACCTTCCATGATGGAAACGATGGCGTCTCTGGTGGCTGAAGAATCCAAGCTTCCCGAAGTATGATCGTAGTATCCTTTGTCATGTTCGCGGCAGGCATGGACCACTTCGGCATCGCCGAGGACCGGAATGTTTGGGTTATGGGTGGCAATGATGAACTGGCTCCGGGATTTGCGCCCCAGCAATGGCTCAACCACATGCCGGAAAATGGTTTCGTTATCAAGATCGTCCTCGGGCTGATCCACGAGAAAGACAGGATGCCCCTCCAACGACATCAAGAGTTGCAAAAGTGCCGTGGCGCGTTGTCCCAACGAAAGGTCTTGAATCGGCGTTCCGTTGAATTGAATCGTCCGTTTATCAGGCACTCGATGAGTAAGAATGTCTCCCAAGTGTTCCGGCAGCAGGGTGTTGCATTTCGCCACGTCCGCACTACCGCCAAGCATCCGCTCAATCTCCGC
>CAZSPO010000563.1:0-2347 GCA_964608775.1 uncultured Chthoniobacterales bacterium
ATGTCCGGCACCTCTTCGCACGAGCCGCAGGCGAAAAGACGTCCGGTGCGTCCGAGACCTGTCTGAATTTCATCGACGATGCTGAGGACGCCGTGTTTGCGACAAAGCGCCAAGGCCGCGTCAAGATACCCGGCGGGCGGACAAATGACCCCGCCTTCGCCCTGTATAGGTTCGACAAGAAACGCAGCGATACGCTTGCTGTCTCGGACAAGACGCTCCTCGAGCGCGCGCAGATCGCCATGAGGCAGATAGGAAAAACCCTGCGCGGGACCGCCAAAATCCCTCTGATAGAGGTTTTTGCCGGTCGCGGACAGAGCACCAAGGGTTTTGCCGTGGAAGCCGTTTTCAGTCGACAGAATGATGTCGCGGCCAGTTCGTGCACGCGCGAGCTTGATCGCGGCTTCGACAGCCTCCGCCCCGGAATTGGCGAGCATCACCTTGTTCAGGTCGCCCGGGGTGATGCTGGCAATATCACGCGCCAACCCTTCGGCATCAAGGGCTCGCAGAGGCTGGAGCATGACCGGAACGCCCCTTTCGTGCACGTCATGCATCGCCGCCCACATATCCTCGGGATTGTGGCCGAAAGGCAAGGCCCCGTACTGAGACAGGAAGTCGAGATATTCGTTTCCGTCCGAGTCCCACAGATGGCAGCCTTTGGCGCGAACCATTTCCTGATCGAGGCCGAACGTTTCCTGAAGTCTCGCGCGCGTCGGGTTCAGTTCATGCATCGTTCTCTCCCGAGATTATCCCACAGTTGCGCCTTGCACCTGTACCGAAAAGCAAAACGGCAATCATGTTTTCAGAGACAACGAAACCGAGCTGAAGTAATTTTATCAATCTCTTCACACACAACACGACGCGTTACCTCGTTACCTTGATCGAGCAGGACTGGCCGCATTGTCTGTCCCGCCATGCAAGATAAACGCAACACATCTTAACAAGCCCTTAAAGTCGCTTGCCGAACTCGAAGATTGATGAAGACGTGCTTAACGTTTGATCCTTGCCCGCACCATGGTGCGTGAGCGGGCTAGAAGTAAAGGCCCGAACGTGCCTATCAGCACGGGGTGGCGAGGCTTTGCCGATGTTTTGGGGACCGACGCGATTAAGGCTGAGCGCTCGTGGGCGTGCGCTGCTTCATCCGACAGAAAAAAGGCAAGAGGCCTTTTGACCTCATGCCTATCCATTTCTCATCTTTGCTCTCAGCGTGCCGCCAGAGCAACACTCGCGCTCAAGCGTGCGATTTCTTCCGGCGCAAGAACCCGGCTCCACCGAGAGCACCAACTCCACTCAGCATCAGCAAGACCGATGCAGGCAAAGGGATCGCGTTGATTGTGATAGCGCCGACCTGACCGTCAAAACCGCCACCGCCAAAGTCCCCGAAGATCGGGTCGCTAGTGACAGTCGAGTCGATCGTGAAAGCAAGCGCGCCGATATCTGTCCAGTCTATGATGCCCACGAAGTCAGATAGGAACAGGTCGGGAGCGATCGGACCTGATCCCACGACTTCGCCGAAGAACGCAGACCCGCCCGACATATCGTATGCAAAAGCGGAAAAGAGCGCTGTGGTTGTAGCGCCAGGGTCAAAACCTGACAGATCGAAGGAGAAGAAGGTTTGTGATATAGACGGCCCAACAACAAGATTAACGCCGCCAAGACCCATTGTATCAACACCAACACCAATCCCTGGATCAGTGAGACTGCCCCGAGCCGTCGTCCCGTCATAAACAATGAAACCGATGCCGGTGGCTGTGGAGGCGTTGTTGAATGATATGGTGCCCCCGGCGCTGTTGAGCTGAGTCCCCGCAGTGATACTCTCGTTATTGCTCACTTCGAGAAATCGGGTGCCACCGAGCATGCCACCCATTATCGCGCTAGACTTCACTGACATGCCCGGAGCGTCCTGCACAAACTGGTCGTCTGTGAAAACATCCACTGGTATCGTCATAGCAGATGCGGTCGACGCGCCCATAAGCAACGCTGTAACCCCGGCAATTATATTTCCACTTATGCGTGTCATTTGTATCTCCTTGATCTCATTGATGGTTCTGAGTCGTCACGCGGAGACTGTCTCATTAACGATTAATGATGTCAATAGCCTCGTGACAGAACGCCACGAAACTCGCGGAGTTTGTTCTCTAAAGGTTTCAAGGAGTGCTCTAAAATCTGGTTATCATACTGATTCAAAGTGGAATTTCGTCCGTGACGGGAATGCCGTCCGGGTAGAGAACAACCGGAGCGCTGACGTTGTTCAAAAGAACGATCTGGAACAGCGCGGGATACACATTTTCTGGCGGTTTTTGCGGTCCACCCCTTCCATCACCCGCGCGAGCGCCAACATGCGCCGCGC
>CAZSPO010000564.1:0-2333 GCA_964608775.1 uncultured Chthoniobacterales bacterium
GGTTCGCATGTCGTTCTGACTAATGCCCACATTTTCTTCGCGACCCCCGAGATTCGAGCGGCCTTGGAGTTCGTCAATGTATTGGAGCAAAATAAGGAGCAAGTCGCTATCGAGACCGCTTTCGAACTCATGAAAAGCGGCATCTTTGACGTCCGGAGCCCCAGCGAGATGGAGCGTTTTCTGGAAGAGAAGGGGATCGGATTGGCCGGCGGTATTGCGCTAAACATGTATGACGTTGTCTTTAATATCAGTGTTGATCCTGGAAGCTATCACGGCGATCCGCCGGTTCATTGGGGGCTGGGCACAGACGGTGTCGACGCGAATCGCTACACTTGGTCATTGCGGCGCAGCCCCGATGACACCAACGAGGGAAACCGGGTTCGAGCACGTGCCCTACGCGTGTTGGGCGGCTACCAGAATCTCTACGACTCGAATCCGGACAACTATGCCAATCATTACAACAGCAAATCCGTCGGCCAGCTTTATGTCGAGGACGAGGTGTTTGATACCACACCTGGTGCTTTCTCGCGCGATTACGTTTGCCTGCTGTTTTACGGAGCGATCCGGCCACCGTCGGTCCGCCGCGATCAACCAGGGATAGCGACCGATGCGGACGCAATCAGAGCTCCATCCTTCAGTTATGAATTGTTTGGAGCACCGTATGAAATCCACCCCATGTATCAAATGCTTGGTTACCCGGCGGGTTTTTATAATGTTGGCGACCCCCAACGAGACACGATGCATTGCTTGGGCGGCTATCCCGCAGGAGTGAAAGCCGCATTCAAGGTCGACCGTGGGTTTGAACTTAAATCGATACTCTTTGATCGAAGGCGAGCATGGGGGATCCGGGGAATTCAAACCGATGGAGGAAACTCCGGTGGTCCGGTCTTCCGCTTGGATCGCAGGGGCTATGAATTGATTGCATTAGTATCTGGGGGTTCGTTCGATAACGACAAAGTTTCTAACGTGATCTGGTCGAAAATCGATGATGAGGTCAACGACACGCTGATTCAGAGAGCGATCGAGGAGACGGAGGAGGAGAACGGCAACTTCTTTCACAAGAACCCGGTGAACAACAACGCCAACGTAACGGTTGGCTCGATGCTTGACCTCCAGGCGGAGTTGCTGGTCAACCCGGAAGACCGGGTGACTGTCGGTTCGGGCCCCAACCCGATTGCCGGGTATTTTGGAGCGTTTGATTTGTATGAGGGGCAAACCGGTGACCGCAGCACACCGCTATGGTGGAAGATGAGGACGATCATGCGTGAGTCGGCCTGGGACAATACCCTCTTCAACGGAACGGTGATGGAGGCGAAAACTCAGGGACAATTTCAATCTCAGCGCATGAATCTTCCGGTGACCCGTGGGGGAACCTTCTGGATGGAATTTTTCCGATGGGATGGTTCGGGCTGGGTCTCAACGGGCGAATCGCAGTCCGTGGAAGTGAACCCGGACGCACCCGCCATCACGCGGTTTGAAGTGGGAGGGCTGGGGACGAGCAGTCAGGGATCCTTGATCAAACTGGCGGTGGGAGAACAGTTTGACGTGTTTCTGGAGTATGGTGGTCCGAGTCCCGGCGATGACGTCACCGTCCGACTGAAACGCGAGCACACACCTGCCGGAGCGTCGTCTCCGGTAGAGGAAACAGTCGTGGAGAACACTTACACCGCGACCGATGTGTCGTTTGGATTGTATTACAAAGATCCGTTTGTATTCACGGCCACCGAGGATTTTGAAGGAACGTGGCACGCGGAGGTGGAGTGGAATGGAGAGACGGCGAGTTCTACGGAAATTCCTGTGGAAGTGATCAACTTCATGCATTGGACCACCCAGCCCCCGGGAGGCAACCGGGAGGTTTTCGAAGGTGAGTCTCTCTCGATCTCGATATCCGCTGGCACCGGGGCCGGAAAGTCGGCGTTCGTGGAGTGGCAGAAAAGACTGGATCAGCTCTCGGGTGATTTTGAATGGGAGCCAACCGAATTTTCCGGAAATGGAGCCGCCACCCTTCAAATCGATGATGCGGTCCCGTGGCTTCACAACGGAACCTATCGTCCGGTTGCCCGTATCTTGGATACGAACGATGAGGTTCTGGGAGAAATCATCGGGCTGGAGACGACGGTGGAGGTTGTTCCGAACCCGGCGCTCGGACCGCCGGAGATCACGGTGCAGCCGCAGGGTGGTAACATTCCCCTTGGAGGAGACCCCTCGCTTCTGGTCGAGGCTACCGGCGGTTCGAGTTTGAGATACCAGTGGTACAGGGATGGACAGCCGATTCCATCTCCACGCGGGACATCCAGGTTCCTGACACCTCCTGCACCTGAGGATGCCGTGTA
>CAZSPO010000565.1:0-2331 GCA_964608775.1 uncultured Chthoniobacterales bacterium
CCTTGGGGGGGACCTGCCTGGGGGGGAAAGGGTTAGTGGAGTTGCCGCTGAGCCACACACGGATGGCCTAAGTAGGGGCAAATTGGCACCAATGGGGTCAAGTAGGTAAAAGTAGGTAAAAGTTGGCGGGGTTAGGCCGCTTTCGATAGTTCTTCTTTCTCCGCTTTTTTGATCCTTCGCGTCAACTGTAAAACGCGTTGTCTCATGACTTTGCCGGCCTTGAACTTCACCGTGGCCCGGGCGGGAATCGTGAAGCTGCTACCGGGAACATTGGGGTTGCGACCGACGCGCGGTTTGCTGAGTCGAATCTCAAACACGCCGAAGTTGCGGATTTCGACATCCTGCCCGTTGGCGAGGCTGTCCGTGATGCCGTCGAGGGTCATCTGGAGAACATCGAAGACTTGTTGTTGAGAGAGGCCGGTTTGATTGCTGATCTTTACGACCAGATCGCGTTTGGTGAGGTTTGCCATATAACGGAAGGGTGGAAGGGTGGAAGGGTGGAAGGGGTGGATGAGAGGTGGTTTCGTCTGAGAGAGCGGTGAAAGGAGAAGCGGTCTGACGCGTCTTTCCATCGCTTGTATGGGCTCTGTTGGGCTTTGTTGGGTCCAATTCTGTCCGATTTGATCCGGTCCGCTAACAATCTGCTCACACCAGGAGCAGGCCTCAGCGGGAGACCAAAATCCAGATGGTGAAATTTGGTAGCAATTCGCTTGCCGACCGTGACAAAGCAACAAATTCCCGAAAATTCAGCCAATTTTGTCTGTTGATTCGGCCGATTTCTTCGGCGATCTGCGCCCCCCTCCCGGAGGGGGGGGGGGGCGGGGCAGCAAAGTGCTCGGGAGCCACTTCATGAGCGGTGCGGAAATGGGTTTTTGCACAGAGCGCCAAAAAGTCGGCCCCCCGCTCTGTAACCAACTCTCTGGCGAATGTTTTCACCGCGGGACCCGCCCCTTTCGGGATCGTTTTTCCGAGCCGCTCCGATGCCCGCGCGATCCAGTCTACATAAGCCTCACGAGCCAAAATCGAGGCGGCGGCCACCCCGGGATCGGCCTCCGCTTTCGTCCGCTGCACGAGGGTGATCCGGGCTCCTTTTTCCATGAGCGCCCGTTCCAAAACCCGGGGGTTGGCGAACTGGTCAGAGAGAGCTTTGGGACAGGCTGGCACCGCCTCCAACAGGTTCTCAATTGTGCGAGCATGGCCCCAGGCCAGCAGACGATTGAGATTCCCGAATTTTGCGTGTAGAACGTTATATCTTTCGGGAGAGATTTTTATGACGATGCTTCTCAAATTTGGGACACATTTTATCAATTTTGCGATTTCGCGAATTCGGGTGTCGCTCCCAATCCTTTTGCTGTCCTGCACCCCCGCCTCCAACAACAGCGGGGTCACGGTCGAATCGGTGTAAACGCCGGCGATGACCAAAGGCCCAAAAAAGTCGCCCTTCCCACTTTCATCCACCCCGATGTGCGGCTCGAAATATTCGGGGTGTTGGACTTCGATATAATCGAGTTCAGCCGCCCCTAGAATTTCCGGCTCTAGAATGAACCGCACGAAGTCGGAGGTCTCTTTACCCTGGACCACGATTTTAGGTCCCTTTTCGTAGACAGTCAGTTGCACCTTTCCTTTGGCCGCTGCGAAGAGGGCGTAAGGCGCCTCCCTCAGGGTGTATCCCCGTTCGCCCAAAAGAAGCCGCAGGCGTTTTGCTTGGTCAGAGGTCAGCGCATGCGTATAAGTGGTAGCCGGGGTGGTCATTCCGGCTTTTTTCGCATGAAACGTTCGCCGACACAATCCAAGGCACCGCCCCCCTTTCGCCCCGCCGCCCGCCGGGCCTTGGCAGCCCCGGCCTTTTCCCGGGCCTTGGTCGACTGGTTTGCAAGAGCCGGACGAGATCTCCCGTGGCGTCACCAACCCGAACCTTATGCGGTCGTGGTGAGTGAATTCATGCTGCAACAGACCCAGGTCGCTACGGTCCTGCGCTTTTTCCCCCGTTGGATGGCGCGCTTTCCCGATTGGCCGACGCTCGCCTCCGCGCCGGAAAGGGTCGTCCTCGGGATGTGGGAAGGGCTGGGGTATTATTCTCGTGCGCGCAATCTGCATCGGTTAGCTCGCGAGGTGATGGAAGGTCACGGCGGCCGTTTCCCTTCGGATCCCGCGGAAATCCGGGCTTTGCCTGGGGTGGGCGATTATTCGGCCGGGGCGATCGCGGCGTTTGCCTTTAATTTACCTGAACCGGCTGTGGACGCGAATGTGGCGCGGGTGTTGGTGCGGTTGTTGGATTGGTCCGCTCCGATCAATCAGCCGACGACGTTGCGAAGATTGCGCGAGGTGGCG
>CAZSPO010000566.1:0-2321 GCA_964608775.1 uncultured Chthoniobacterales bacterium
CGAAAGCTTGGCTCCTCAGGTAGGATTGCCTGTTACACAGGCTCCGGGGATTGCGCCTTCGGCGTTTTGGGTTTCTCGCTTTGCGAGGTGCCGGTCGAACTGCGTTCGAGTCCGTTTGGGAGTTGCGCTTCGCGCATCGCCAACAAGTTGGCTCCCCATGCACGACCTTCTGCGAAATTCAAACAGAGAGTCGCTCTTTTGTAAGTGGCTGTCTTCGATAATGAAGCCCAATTTCCAGAAAAGCATGGTGGGAGCTGACCATGGTTGTTGAAGTTCGAAAAAGCGGCATCTGCCGCTGGCTCCTGCGGGGGCGACATTCCACTGACCACAGCGAAGCCGCTCGATTCGCGCCCATCAGCAGGAGGCGTAGACGGAGCGGGTGTTTGCAACTGGACATCGCGTTCTCCACCTACATACAAATCGCTAAGTTCAACGCTTGACCCCTTCGCCTTTTTGGAATTCCTGGCCGCTCAGAAATGTTCTGTAAATGATCCGCTCTCCCCAGTGTCCCCTCGCCATACGACAACACCCTCCCCAATTCCGATGCTGCACTCCTGCTCTGCCCACCCGACCGCGTTTCCTACCTTCCTGCGTGCAGCGATCTGCGCCACCTGTGCGATTCTCCTCGCTGCCTGCTCAGAAAAGCCAGACCTCGTCATCGAGCCCTACGGAGATTTCCACCTTGCCGATCATGCCCCGATTCTCGCCGACCGTGAACTGTATGCCGAGTTCGCCCCGACCGGCAGTCTCCGCGATTTCACCGGCCTCGCGCTCGTGCTGTTACAGCGGGAAACGCCCGGTGTTCCGCTCGATTCCCTGCAGTTTCAGGAGGCCCGCCTCGACTGGCGCTCCGGGGATAATCCTCATGCTCCGCCCAGCCAAGTCAGCGTCACCTTCGTCGATCCCGCCAGCATCGAGCAGGTCGAAAACGCCGAGAAGACCCAGGCATGGAAATACGACGTTTACATCGCCCGGTTCCAACTCTCGCCCCCGCCCGGGGAAGCATTTCCCTACACCCTCGAGAAAACTTCCGGCAGCTATCGGAAGATGCAGCAATGAAATTACTTTTCCCTGTTTTCACCCTGCTGCTGGCATTCGGTTGTTCCCGTCCGCCGAATGAACCGGCTACGATCCCGACCCCCTTCGGCGACGTGGACTTGTCCCACTACACCGAACGGCTCCGCAACGGTTTCGCCGCCGATGCCTCCTTCCGCGAGGGCTCCCCCCACGACCGGCTCGGCATGGCGTTCGCCTGGATCGAAACCCGCTTCCCTGGGGTCGACCCAGCGACGCTTTCCCTGGAGGAAACGGCCGCCCGAATGGACCGCGTGTTGCCCGAGGCACCCGGTGCCGCCTACGAAACGAAGGCTACCATGACCCTCCGCCGCTGGCCCGGCGGTTCGGAGTTGAAGACGATCAGGCTGAGCGGATGGATCACCCGGAAGGAGGATCTCTACGACCGGCAGTTTTCCATCGTGCAGTTGGCGAAACCCACTTCCGCCAAGTCGGAGAAAGTGGTCGCTCCCGACCCCCGCATCCCGTTTCCCGATCTCGACCCCGCCCTCCACCACGCGATGCTCAATCGTTCCCTGGAATTCGATCACTTCCTCACCGAAGCCCCTCCGCTCGATCAGGCAGGCTGCGCGCTGGCCCTGATGCAGGAGGCGTTTCCAGCACAGCCACTGGCGGACTTGGAATTCACGGTCCTCCAGGCAGAAGAAACCCGCAGCCCCCTTGACACGCACGGCATCGGCCGCGAATTCATGCTCAGCGCCGACCTCCGCAGCCGAACACCGCTGAGCACGGATGAGTCCGCCACCCGCTTCAACACCTACCACGTGGGGATCATCTTCAAAACCCACCCGGACAAACTGGAACGCCGCTTCTACATCCGCAGGCACATCGAAACGCGTCGCTAACCGCCTTCGCATCCACCAGTCCGGTTTGAGACGAGGGTCAGGTGACGAATCTTGACAGTTTGTCCCATTTTTTCACTTCCCGTTTCTTTCGGACCGACCATTCGACGCAACCATCTTTTCCTGATGATTCTCAAAGTTGAGACTTATACTATAAGTATTTGACCACAAAAAGCGCGCAAAGCAAAAGCACCTTTCCTTGAGACACTTCTCTTAGTAAATACTTGCGATCTTCTAGACCAAACTCAGTATATACCGCCGATTTAACAAAATCAAAAGCCTGCCCCCTTTTACTAGCATTACGATTTCTCACTAGTGCTTCTGCGGGGGTAAGCCACCAAGCAGAAGATACAAGTTGAATAATAAGAGCTTCGATATTACCCAATACTTCATCCCACGCTACTC
>CAZSPO010000567.1:0-2321 GCA_964608775.1 uncultured Chthoniobacterales bacterium
GGCGTCGAGAACCACGATTTGCGATCGCGCGAGTCCCTTCGCGCGAATGGCCTCGCGAATGCGCTTGTCCATGGCGGCGCGGATCACTTCGTAGAGATCGGCTTGAGAGCGGTGGAGCGCGATGGATTCCACCATGTCCGTACGCGGGGGGAGTTCCTCGAGCACCTGGCCGCGGGTGCGGCGGAGGATGAGCGGTGAGACGCGACGGATGAGGAGGTTTTGTTTACGGGTGCACTCTTCGCGCTCGATTGGCCTGCGCCAGTGACGCTGGAAGCTGTCTTTGTCGCCGAGGAAGCCGGGCATGAGAAAATGGAAGAGGCTCCACAGTTCTCCCAGGTGGTTTTCCATGGGCGTTCCGGAGAGGCAGAGCCGGTGACTGCTCTGAAGCGCGAAGGCGGCTTCTGCGGCGCGCGAGGCAGGATTTTTGATGTATTGGGCTTCGTCGAGGATTACGTAGTGGTAGGCGTGCGAGGTCAGCGCTTCGACATCGCGGGGCAGGAGAGCGTAGCTGGTGAGAACGAGGTCATGCTCCGGGATGGCGTCGAAAAGGTCCCTTCGATCGGGGCCGTGGAGGACGAGGACCTTTAGGGCGGGGGCGAAGCGTTCAGCTTCGTTCTTCCAGTTTGCGAGAACGCTGGTGGGCGCAACGATGAGGGAGGGCCGGGTGGCCCGCCGCGCCCGGCGTTCGAGGAGGAGGAGGGCGAGGGTTTGGACGGTTTTGCCCAGGCCCATGTCGTCGGCCAGGATGCCGCCGAGTTGGAATCGCCGGAGGAATTGGAGCCAGCCCAGGCCTTCTTCCTGGTAGGGCCGGAGTTCGGCTTTCAGGGTAGAGGGTGGTTTGACGGCCTCGACGCCATTGAATCCGGCAAGTTTTTTCTGGAGAGCACGGAGCCGTTTCGAAGTGATTCCGGCGAGTTCGGGGAGCAGGCTCATCAATCGTCCCGCATCCACGGCGTGCATGCTGATGGCCTTGGAGCCCTGCCACTGGAACAGTTCGATGACGCTTTCGAGGATTCGGGCCAGGGTATGAGCCGGGATGGGGACAATGATGTTCCGCTCCTCGAGGTAGACAGGGACGGTTTCGCTTTCGGGCTGCGCGAGGAGGAGGCCGGGATCAAAATCGGGACCGGCTTGGTCAAGATAATTGGCCAGAGCTTGCAGAAGGCTGATCTTTTCTCCGTTCACTTCGATGCCGTAGTCGAAGCGGAACCAGTCGGCCTGAGAGTCTTGCTCCTCCAAGCCGCCCCAGAAAGATTCTGGCTCGGTGAGCTGGAAAGGGAACTCTGGGGCAAACTCGATCTCCCAACCTGCTTTGGTGAGCTGGGGCAGATCCGAGGTGACAAACTGTAGCCAGGCCTCCCGATTCACGTCCGCGCTGTCGGCAGCGGATCGAAAGCCGAGGCAGTGCGAGAATCGCCGGACAACGATTCCTTGGGAGTAGGGCCAGGTTCCGAGGTGGGTGAGGCCGGTGCGCGTCAGTTCGCCGGCCAGCCGATCTTCGGCCTGGAGATCCCGCCGGAACTCGAGAATTTCATCGTCCACGATCTCTCGCCGCGTTTCGGTGCGATCCAAGTCCTTCTCCTCAACGATGGCGTCACCGTATCGAAAGCAAAGTTCGACCAGTGGTTCGGGCTCCCGACGAGTGGCCGATCGGCCGAGTTGGAACCGGTGAATCGCCTCGGCCGTGAAGAGACGGATTTTTCCTCGGGGTGAGCATTCGTCCGGTGTGAGCGAGCGGAGGTGCCGCTGGCGGGGCATCCAGGTTGAGGCATCTGGGACCAGGGAGGCGAGCGTTTCGTGCACCGAAGCGGAATCGGTGGGTTGGACGGCGGGGGCGCTGATCCAGTGGGATAGAGGGATCGATGCCTTCCAGAGCGCCTTGCCCCACGTCAGCTGTGCGGGATCGACGTAGTAGGCGGTGCCGGGATGATCGAAGGCAAAGGCTGGTTGGCCAGTGTCGGCAAAGCGGAGGGCCGTGTGTTGGAGGGCATCGTGATCCTCCTGCCAAGTGCCGGTGACTTCCCTGGGCTCCCCGGGATGAAGGACGTCTCGGAAATCGCTGTCCCAAATGGCCCGTCCGCTTTCGAGCATTTCCCTCAAAAGGACGCCTCCGAGGCGTCCCCGGAGACCGAAGCGGTTTTCGCCGCTCCAACGGGAAAGGTCTTCGCAGGTGTGGATGACGTCGCGGGCATGGGCTTTGTCCACTTCGCCAAACTCACGGGGAAATCGTCCATCTTTGAGGGTGGATGACTTGAGCACTTTGCGTTTTCCCCAATCCCCATTCTTTTTTCGGCGGGAAACTACGAAGCGAGTGGAAAGCG
>CAZSPO010000568.1:0-2317 GCA_964608775.1 uncultured Chthoniobacterales bacterium
ATGAGGTGATCCTGGCTTTTGAGCTGAACAATGACACGCCGGCGGATGGGGTCGGCCCGCGAGTGGATGATGTGATGCTCCTGCCCCTGGAGATAGCGGTGGATGCCGACCGAAACCGGGAGATCGTTTTCGGCACTGCAAGGTTGCACGCCGATTTACGGAGTTTGATGAGCACAATTGATCGATCCAACGTACAGATTGGATTCAAGTGGCTTGAGCCAACTGGGAATCCAGGAGTGAAGATCTATTTCGCGGCGGATCAGGACCAAGGCGCGGATGGGTATCTGCGCGACCCTGCAAAAGCACAGGAGCAGCTGGCCGAAACCTACAAGACGGCCGTAGCAACGGTCACAGGAGAGACTGCGGTCTACCTCAGCCAAGCTGACATGGATCGCATCCCGGACGACAAACCCTGGCACATGCTCTTTGAGGGGATCGCAGGCCAAGAGGGCAAAGGGGAACTGACCCTGATGTTCAAGATTGACGATAACGAGTCGGAAGGTCCCGGGATTTGGTTGGATCTCAAGCACGTCCGGAAGATGTATCACCGGGCACATGGGACACCCGAATCCGGTATGATGCCACCTTGGGAACAGCCGGAACCGTCCCAAGTCTTCGGGTATCGCGAAGATCCGAAAGATCACCAGTTTGAAAAGCCATGGTGGGAGGAGAAACAGGCACTCTTCTTGGTGCATGGAATTCATCCGCCTGGGCACGATGCCACGGAAGCCTACCGTGCCAATGCAACCGCAGCGAACACTTTCTACAAACGCCTCTGGTGGTCGGAATACAAAGGACGTCTGTGTTTCTACAAGTGGCCGGCCCTGAATCCATTTGGAGGACAAGATGGATCTTGGCACGGCGATTTGCTTTCTGACTTTAACGAAAGCGAATGGCGTGCCTTTTACTATGGCGAGGGGCTCAAGAAATACATTTCGGAGACCAAAGGGGCTCCTGAAGATTACCGGCGCGTCATCTACGCTCACAGCCAAGGCAATGCCGTCGTTGGTGCAGCCTTTGAGGAGCATCTTCTTCACCAATCTGCCAATGTCGAAACCTGGATTTCCACCCAAGGGGCCATTCCCTCTAATACGCTGAACGCTGATTGGCAGACGAGCCCAAATAGCCTCATTCAAGCGATGAACGCTTTGTCATACATTCAAAACAATCCCGATCATTGGTCCAAAATGGGCTATCGGGGCTGGGTTCATATCGGACGCAGCCACCCGCAAAAATCCGATGTTCGGGTTGTAAATCTATTTAATCAAAATGATATCGTAACAGGCTCGACTTGGCTGAAAAACCATCATCTTCTCAAACCCAATCCACTGGGTAACGGAGGAGCGTGGGGGGAATACGCTAACGACTTCCAAGGCCCTTACCAACAAAAGCGCCTAGCGCTTACACCAATCGGCAAGAGAAGGATTACCAACTTCTTTGAATCCTTATCGATGGTAGCACGGACAAGAACGGAATCGTTAGGCCAAGAGGACCGAAGCGGCGGGTTGATTGACGTTTCGGTAAACATTCAGGATAAGATTGACGACGACGAGCATGGGACCCAGTGGGATGTCGATATTCAGACCGCAGGAATAGCCGCACCAGATCCTGCATTTCAAAAGGGCGTACTTCCATTGTTTAAATCAATTATTAACGAAGCAGGGTTCGATCCGTAAGATTCAAAATCTATATTTATAATTATGACAATTGAAAGGAAGCCGAAAAGAAGGCGATTGCTTACACTTGCCTTTGGAGCCTCCGTAATCTTAGCGGTTGTAATTATGTCTCGTTTTTGGAAGAACGACAGGGCGCCTCTCGTCGAAGGCCCAGCTAAAACCGAACCCGACGAACCTGCTCTAATTTCGACTTCTTGGAAGAAAAAGTTCGAGGAGGCTCAGTCCACCCCTGAAGCTCGTTTGCGCCTGGCCCGGGAAACGATGAAAAATTATCCTTTGTCGGCGAAGGGCATCGTGGTGGATGAGGAGGGTAATCCCGTATCTGGGGCTAAAATTACCATCAGTTCCGGCCGGGAGTTGGGCCCTGTTGGGAGAAAAGAAATCTTTACGGGAAACAATGGTAGATTTTCGGTAAACGGTTCGGACGGAATTCGATTGAGTATCTGGGCAAACCGCGAAGGCTATTTCTCAATACCAGAGTCGCGGTCAATCTTGTACCCGCCTGATTCGTTCTGGCGCGCCGATAATCCTACCACAGACCAAGAAATCACGTTGATTTTGCGCAAGGCACCAATTGGGGAAATTCTAGTCTATCACGAGCGCCTGAAGTATGAGCTACCCGAAGGCGACACCACGCCAAC
>CAZSPO010000569.1:0-2312 GCA_964608775.1 uncultured Chthoniobacterales bacterium
CGGTGCCCGGCTCGTAATAGGCCTCAGCCCCGCCCGCCCGCAGATCGGCCAT
This sequence comes from uncultured Chthoniobacterales bacterium, assembly GCA_964608775.1. Lineage (GTDB taxonomy): Bacteria > Verrucomicrobiota > Verrucomicrobiia > Chthoniobacterales > CAZSPO01 > CAZSPO01. The sequence continues at coordinate 53 of CAZSPO010000569.1, forward strand.
CACCCGCTCCGGATCGAGCCGGTCTTCTGGCGGCAACTGATCGAGTCGAGCCACCTGCGCCAGGAGGACTAAATCAGCGTGAGCCAACGCCTCCGGCAAACTCTGCTGAAAGACCGCCCGCCGGGTCGTGTTCGATCGCGGCTCAAAAAAAGCCGCCAACCGCCGTTGCGGATATTGCCGACGCAACGCCTCCAACGTCTGCCGGATCGCCGTCGGATGATGACCGAAATCGTCGATCACGGTGACCCCGCCCGCTTCCCCCCGCACCTCCTGCCGCCGACGCACTCCTTCAAAGCGCGGGAGCGCCTCCGCGATGGTCTCAAACGGGATCCCATAAAAGCGGGCCGCCGAAATGGCCATGGCGGCGTTGCGCACATTGAAATCCCCAATCATCGGCAGGGCAAAAGAGTGTCCAAGAAACTGGAAATGGGTCGCCCCCTCCCTCCATTCACAGGCTTCAATCCGTTGGGCCGCATTTTCCGAGAAACCGACCTCCACCAAGGGAGCCGGACAGCTCCGCCCGACATCGACGGCGTTCGGGTCATCCGCATTCAGCAAGACCATCCCGTTGAGCGGCACCAAATTTAACAAACGCCGGAAGCTCGTTTTAATTTCCTCCAGATCACGATAAATGTCGGCGTGATCGAACTCGATGTTGTTCACCACGACCAGCTCTGGGAGGTAATGAAGGAATTTCGAGCGCTTATCGAAAAAGGCCGTGTCGTATTCATCCCCCTCAATCACGAATGTCCGACTCTCGTCCAACCGGGCTCCCTGCCCAAAATTGCGCGGCAACCCGCCGATCATAAAACCAGGCGAACGACCGCCGCATTCAAAAATCCAGGCCACCAGCGAAGCCGTGGTCGTTTTACCGTGGGTGCCGCTAATGACCAAATTGCTTTTCCCCTGCAAAAAAAACTCCCGCAACACCTCCGGGAGGGACCGATAGAGAAGCTTCCGCTCCAACACCGCTTCCAGCTCGGGATTTCCCCGACTGATAGCGTTGCCCACGACAATCAGATCCGTGTCGTCCGGCAAATTCTCCGCCGCATACGGCCCGGTCAAAGCAATGCCCCGTTCCCGCAGAAAATCGGACATCGGCGGATAAATATTCTGATCCGAGCCGGTCACCGAATAACCCCGGTCCCGCAACGCCGCCGCCACAGCTCCCATGGCGGTGCCGCAAATGCCGATAAAATGCACGTGCCGGACCGCTGCGGTCGACACACCAGAATGCTGGGAGGTTTTCAATGGTTCAAAAGGTGACCGCAGGGCGGGGTGCCCCCAACCGGCGGGAAGCCGATTCCCTAAATGGATTGTCTCCCAGGGTCAATGCTCAGCCGTCGCTCTGGGAATAAACGGTGACAATTTCGTTCCAACATTCCGGTGGCGGAACTGGCGCGGTGTGCCAGATTTATCTCTATTCGCTCCCCCGTTTTCCCCTGTCGCTCCTGCCCCATTCTTGCGTCATGAATGTCCGTCCTTCCCCCGACCGCTCCTCCCGTTCCGTCGCCCATCGCCCGACTGTCGAACCCGCCGATCCCCCGATCGACGCGGCCTTGCTCGCCGCGTATCGTTCCTGTGATCGAAGCCCCGATTTGGAGCCGATTCTCGCCCGTCTGCTCACCCCGGTGCGCCCCCGCCACCCTAAGCGTGCCCGTTGACCTCTCCGTGATCATAGGTAGCCTCCCGGCATGATCGTCGGCATTGACCTCGGGACCACGCATTCACTCATCGCTTACCTCGACTCCGGCCTGCCGATCGTCCTGGCCGACCGAGAGGGAGCCCGCCTCACCCCCAGCGCCGTTTGGGCCAGGACCGGGGAAGCGCCCGTTGTCGGTCGCCCCGCCCTCCGCGCCCGGGCTGTCGATCCGGCAAATGTCATCGTCTCTGCCAAACGTCTCATGGGGCGTCGCGGGGGGGAAGTCGATCCCGAAGGCCTCCCCTTTCCCGTGACCGGTCGTTCGGGCGAACCGGCCCAAATCATCGTCGGCGGCAGAGAATGGCTCCCGGAAGAGGCTGCGGCGGAAATTTTACGCCTTTTAAAAGCCGAGGCGGAATGGGCGCTGGGCGAATCGGTCACCCGCGCGGTCATCACCGTTCCGGCCTATTTCCACGACGCCCAACGCCAGGCCACCAAGCGAGCGGGCGAACTCGCCGGTCTCACGGTCGAACGAATTATCAATGAACCGACAGCCGCCGCCCTTGCTTACGGTCTCGATCGCCTCGGGGAATCCGCCCGCATCGCCGTGTATGATCT
>CAZSPO010000570.1:0-2301 GCA_964608775.1 uncultured Chthoniobacterales bacterium
GTTTACGGCCTGCGGGGCGGGCATTGGCTGGCCCCGGTGGTCGCCGTGTTGATCCTCATTTTCGAAGCGGGCAGTCTGGCGGCGGGCCTTATTCCGCTCGACCCCCGGATTTCTTATGCGGGCCATTGGAGCGGGCTGCTCGTCGGAGGGGCGCTCGGGTGGGTCAAACCTCGACCGGAGCGGGCGGGGCTGCCGCTGCCATGAGGGTCTCTCTTGCGCAGCTCTCCGCTTTTTCGAACATCGCCAAATACATCGCGCAATAGGGATCTTTCCGGTTGATGTGGCCCGTCGCCGTGAAAGCCCGCACCGGACAGCCCCCATGGCAGATGGATAAATAGCGGCAGGCGAGGCAATCGGCGTCGCGGACCAAGGTGCCGGGGCGTCGAAGGAATCGTTCTCGCACCGGGCTGTTGCGCAGCATGGCGGTCAGATCATCGGTCTCGTGGGCATTGCCAAACGACCAATCGGGATAGCTCGTCACCCAACAATCGCATTGGGCGGTGGTGCCGTGGGCGTCGATGGAGATAAATTGGTTCGCGCAATTCTCTTTAAAAATGCAGGGCAACCGCGCCTCGTTGCCGATGAAATGATCGTGCAACCCGTCGAAAGGCCCGAGTTGAATCCCGTTTGGCAGGCCCTCGCGGAACCAGCGTTCATAGAGGGCGGTGACGAATTCGCTCAATCGGTCGAGGTTAAGTGGCGCATGCATCGGCCATTCCTCCGAGGCCGGTCCGCCGGGGAAGGGGGTGTTGATTTGAAAACTCCGCACCCCGACCTTGACGACAAACCATTCCCAGAAAGCATCCGCCCCAGCATCGAGACTTTCCGGGCTGAGCACCGCGATCACCCCGACATGGATCCCGGCGGCGGTTGCGGCCCGATAATTGCGGAGCCAAATGTCGGTGTATTGCTCGGCGCTGCCGTTGAATAGTTTGCGATGCACATTCGGAAAATCCATCGAAGTGCCGAGTTCATTTTGGAACATGTCGCGAATGACCGGGTCCCATTGCGGCCCGTAGCCGATGAGATTGGTCTGCATGTAATGGATAAACGCCCGCCCGCGCGAGGCGGCGAGATCGGCCATCATCGTGCCCGCTTCGCGATACCAATCGGGGCTGAGCATCATGACCTCCCCGCCTTGCCAATAAATTTCCGCTTCGGTCACCCCGGTTTGCTCCATGTGATCGAGGAGCTTGAGGGTAAGCCCCCGGAGTTGGTCTTGGGAGAGGCGGATTTTGGTTTTGCTTTCAAAACAATAATCGCACGCGACATTGCAGGCGGAAGTGGGGAGGAGAATGACGCTAAACGGTTTGCCTGGAGCGTTCATAGGCGGGAGGGCGGTTCGGAGTGGAGCAGGGTGTGAAGGGAATCGGCGGCGGCGAGAATCGGATCGAGCACCCGCTCCCGCAGCCGCGTGCAATCATACGCGTGATCGGGCCATTTGAACAGCCCACCACAGCAAGCGAGATGCGGGCAAGTGCCGCATTCAGCGTGTTCGGTTGCCCGAGCCGGGAAATGATCGAGGAAGCCGGGAGCGGAGGTCTCGGGGGAATCGGCGAGTCGACCGGGAATCCGAGCTTCGCCGGTCCCAGTCCATTCGACCGTGGAAGCCGGGTGCCGCTCGTATATTTCCCAGAGCGTCAGCGGTTCCCCATGGATTTGCGCGGCGAGAAGCGATTGAAAGGGCTCGATGCCGGTCTCAGTGTCGTGGCCGTGGAGAAACCAATCGAGGCATACCGCCAGCCGTTCGATCTCCTCGGGGGTGGGTTGACCGGGTTCGAGCAGAATTTCTAGCCGGAGGGCAATGGCCAGTTTGACCGCTTTTTCAACACCTACCCGGACAGGTAGGGTGACCCGGACGGGAAAACGGGGGGCCAGTTGGGCGAGCTGGTAGAGGGTAGAAAAACCGTTGGCGGGCTCTTCCAAATGATAATCGATCCCAGGCACAGGCGTGTCCGGGGCCGTGATGGGGTCGGGCAACGCCTCCCCATTTTCAGGCAGCGCCTGCGTTTCAAAACAGACAATGCGAGGGTCCAACGGTTGCGACAACCATTGACCCAAAGAATCGGCTCCCGCCAACAGCAGCGTGACGGGAGCCGATTCAGAAAAAGTAGGAAACAGGGCTTCCGGAATGCGGTGCAGCCGGATGAAAGAGGATTCCACGCGAGGGCAAAATCACCGACGATTCACCCATGCGCCACCGCCGCCGCGCCGGTTGACCCAGCCACCGCCGCCGCCCCGTCCATTGACCCAACCACCGGCTCGGTTGACCCAGCCGCCGGAGCGATTCACCCAGGACCC
>CAZSPO010000571.1:0-2301 GCA_964608775.1 uncultured Chthoniobacterales bacterium
GAGCCGCGTTTCCGCTCTGATCCCGACGGGATCAACATCTCAAATTTGTTCCGGACGTGTCGCTCCGCTCAACCCCCATCTGCTGTATCTGGCATGCCTCTAGCAGGGCGTCTCGCCCGGCCACCGCTGTTTTGGATGCCGACGCTCCTCTCTTGCACGAATCAGAGAAGCGCCCCCTTGGAAGGGCTTGGCCGGTTTTCCCTTGTTCTCACCTGGGATGTGAGGGCAGATTGCTCGGTTGGGAGCCCTGATTCCACCAATTTGACAACCTCCATGTTTCATAAAGAATCAAAAGGTCGTCCAGAGGGGAGGCGTGAGGGATGATTCGTTTCCGCCAGGAATTAGAAGTGGTCCCCCGACAGCTCGGGAGCCAGCGCAGCTATCATATCCGCGATGGCGAAGAGGCTTTTGAATTCGGCGAAGAAGATTTCTTCCTCTGCCAATCGCTCGACGGCCAGACGGAACCTGCGGAGATCGCCCGGCGGTTTGAAGCGCGATTTGGTAAATCGATTGCGGAGGCTGATGTGGCAGCCTTCTCCGAGGAGGTCCTCCGTCTTGGGCTGGGAGAAAGGGTCAATGGTCAGGCCGCACCCGGCGGGCAGGAGGAGGCAGGGCTCCGCAGACGTCGGCGGGTGGCCAAGCGTCAACCCGCCGATTCTTTATCGAATGAGGAAGCGGACCACGACGACGACGATGATGAGGGGCTCGGAGGCGAGCGCCGGTTTCCTTTGGTCAATCCTTCTCGATTTTTCAATGGGTTGGCTTCTGCGTTTGGTTGGGTCGAAGGGCTGGCGTGGCCCTTTGCCCTGTTGCTCGTGGCCACCGGGCTCGGGGCCGGGTGGCTGCTCTTCGGTCGCGCCAGCGAGATCGCGGCGACCCAGGCGGCAGCCGGGATGTCAGCCCTCCCGTATCTCGGCAAGTTATTGCTCACCCTCCTCACGTTAAACCTGCTCCGTTGCCTGGTTCAGGGAGCCGTGTTGACCCGGGTGGGCGGGAGTGTGCCCGCTGCTGGGATCAAACTTCGCTTTAATCTGTTGCCTCGCTTTTACATCAATCGCAGCACCCTCCGCGACCTGCCCCGGGGCAGTCGAATGTGGTGCTATGCTTCGACCTTGCTCAGCCGTCTTGGGATGATGGCGGGCGGAGCGGCGATCTGGCTCACCTTTCGCCCGACCAACCCCGCCTTGGCCGGGTTTGGAGTGCTGTTGCTGCATGGCGGGTTTATCGGCCTGCTATTAGTCAGCGTGCCGCTTCGGTCGTCGGACGGATTTAAATGGATGGCGGCGCTCTTTCATTGGCCGGACAATCTTGTGCAGCAAGCGTTGCAATTAGCCGGGATGTTTGTCACCGGTCGCAAACTTCCCGTCTCGGGCGGGCGCGCTTTCGGTCTGATTCTTTACGCAGCCATCATAGTCGGAGCCTGGCTAATCTTTCTTTTTTGGTTTGGCAGCAATTTAGCGCACGGGTTGAGCGAGACCTTCCCGGACTTATTCGGGCGGGCGACCGAGTTTCTCTTGTTGGGCGTGATTCTGATGGTGATGGGTCGCTGGCTCCTGGCAAAACTTCCTGGGCGCAAAGGGCGGACGCCGGTGCGTGGTGGGGAAGCGGAGTCTTCCGCTAAACCTTCGCGCTGGCTCTGGGTGGGGGTGGGAATCGCGTTGTTGTTTGTCCCCTTCCCTTTCCGCCCAGGCGGCCCCTGCACCTTGCTGCCTCCGGAACAGTTGCCCGTGCAAGCAATGGAAACAGGCATCATCGATCAAGTGCTGCACGATGGAGGGGATGGGCGGGTGTTGGAAGCCGACACGATTCTCGCCGTGATGCGTTCCTCAGCCCTCGAATCCGAGCTAGCCCAGACCCGGGAACTGCTCCGGAATCAACAAGCCACCCTGGCCAGGGATCAAGCCCACCTGGCAGGGCTCCAAAGTGGAGCGCGTCAGGAAGAACTCGACGCGGCCAATGCTCGGCTCGAACGGACAACAGCAGAAATGGAGGCCTCCGCGGCTTCGCTGCAAGCCTCCATGGTGGCCCATGAATACGCGGTGAACGAAGTGAAAGCCTTTGAGCCGTTGGCCGAAAAAGGGGCTTACGCCGAGCTGTTGCTCGAAGAAAAGCGCAAGCAAGCCAAGCTGGCCGAAATCGGCATCGGCGCTTCTCAAAAAGCGCTGGAAGCCACCCGCCGCTCGGTCGCCGAAGCCGAAGCCGACCTGGCTCTCCTCCGTGCCGGTTCGCGGCCCGAGGAAATCGAAGCCGCCAAACAAACGGTCACCGCCGTTGCCGCTGAAATCGCTCGGTTGGAGGCCG
>CAZSPO010000572.1:0-2296 GCA_964608775.1 uncultured Chthoniobacterales bacterium
GGAGGCACCCAGGCGACCATCAGGCAAGGCCGGGAATGGGTTGGCGCGACTCGGGAGGGGATCAAATCGGTCCCCCAGGTGGAAATGACCGCCTCGGACCTGGTGGTCGGAACCGTCTGTGGAGGTAGTGATGGCACCAGCGGCATCACCGCTAATCCGGCTATCGGGCGCGCTTTCGACACGCTGGTCGAGCACCAGGGGCGATGCATTTTCGAAGAGACCGGGGAATTGATCGGTTGCGAGCACATTATGGCGGCGCGGGCCGCGACCCCCGAGCTGGGGAAAATTTTGACCGCTTCCGTAGAAAAGGCCGCAAAGTATTATGCGACCCTCGGACACGGCAGCTTCGCCCCAGGGAATGCCGACGGGGGGCTCACAACCCAGGAGGAGAAAAGCCTGGGAGCCTATTCCAAAAGTGGTTCGTCTCCCATCAGCGGTTTGCTGAAACCCGGAGACAAGCCCGGCGCGGGCGGTCTCTACCTTCTGGATGTGGTGCCCGACGGAGAAGTGCGTTTTGGGTTTCCCAACATCAACGACAATGCCGAAATCGCAGAGTTGATCGCTTGTGGCTCACACATCATTCTCTTCAGCACCGGGCGTGGCTCGGTTGTCGGCTCGGCTATTTCGCCAGTCATCAAAGTCTGCGCCAATCCCCAAACCTACCGCCTGCTGAGCGAGGATATGGATATCGACGCCGGACGCATTTTGGAAGGACGCGCAACCCTCGATGAAATCGGGCAGGAAGTGTTTCAGAAAGTCCTTCAAGTCGCCGCCCGTGCTCCCACCGCTTCGGAATCGCTCTGCCATCAGGAATTTGTCCTCGGTTACAAGTCCTTCGAACCTGTTGGACCCGCTTGCCACCCCACCTATCAATGAAAAATGAATCTTGAACTTGAAAATAAGGTTGTTCTCGTAACCGGCGGAGCCAAGGGCATAGGTGAGGCCATCACCCGCACTTTTGCTGCCGAGGGGGCCTGCGTCTGCATGCTCGGGCGCAATCCCGAAGAGGGAAAAGAATTGGTCGAAGAACTCTCCGCTTCAGACCAAAAGGTGGAAAATTACCACGTCGAAATGACGGCCGAGGGAATGGTACGCGAGGCCGTCTCTTCTATTCTCGCCGCACACGGCAGAATTGACGTTGTCGTGAACAACGCGGGCGGCAACGATGCCGTCGGTCTGCGCCATTCGCTGGGTGATTTCCGGGCTTCCCTGGAGAACAACATCGTGCAGTGCTTCAGCCTGGTCCATTATTGCCTTGAGGCCTTGATCGAGGCACGGGGCAACATTGTCAATATAGGCTCGAAGTGCGCGGTCACCGGACAGGGCGGGACCAGTGGCTATGCTGCCAGCAAGGGTGCCATGAATGCCCTCACGCGGGAGTGGGCAGTGGACTTGGCGCCCCATCAGGTCCGGGTCAACTGTGTGGTTCCGGCGGAGGTCATCACCCCGCTTTACGAACGCTGGTTGAGCCAGGCACCTGATCCACTCGCCGCTCGTGAGCAACTCAATCAAACGATTCCGCTGGGCCGCCGCACCACCACCGTGGAGGAAATTGCCAATGCCGTCGTCTTCGTCGCGTCGCCCCGTTCGTCGCATACCACCGGGCAGATTCTTTTTGTCGACGGGGGCTATGTCCACCTCGACCGGGCCTGCACCCAAGCCACTTCGCATCTAAAGCAATCCTAAAATGAGCGCATTTTCGCAAGTTGAAATCAACTACGCCGATGGCTTTGGTGATCGCCTTGAAGCTTGTTATTCGGGAGCGGTTTACGATGTTCTGCGAGGCCTGGGCCTGCCGGATCAAATACTGCCCCGGACAATCTGCCCGCTCGACCCGACGCGAGCCCTGGCGGGACGTATTTTCACTTTCAGCGGTCATGCCGATCACACCGTTGATGGGCACACCACGCTTCTCGAATGGACTGGAATGCTTTCCCGCGCCCCGTGCGACAGCGTGGTCGTCTGCCAGCCCAACGACGACACTCTGGCGCACATGGGCGAACTCAGTGCCGAGACTTTTGTTTTCAAAGGCGTGCGGGGCTATCTGTGTGACGGCGGTTGCCGCGATACTGTGCGAATCCTGGAAACCGGTTTGCGGGTCTGGAGCCGTTACCACACCCCGCGCGATGTCGTTGGGCGCTGGGTTCCGGAGCGTTTCGGCGAACCGATCGTGATCGGCGGGGTCACCATCCGCACGGGGGATTATCTTATGGCCGACCGCGATGGGGCCTTGGTCATTCCGCAGGAACGGATTGACGAAGTGACCGAAAAGGTCGAGGACGTGTTGCGCACCGAA
>CAZSPO010000573.1:0-2295 GCA_964608775.1 uncultured Chthoniobacterales bacterium
GGCGCACCTGGGCGGGGGTCGCTCCTTTTTGCGGGGCGAAAACATGGGCCGCACCCCGTTTCCCAAAGAGCGGGTTGGCAACATCGGTGGCGGCTACGATTGGCGTGGGAGGCAGCTTGCCGGGGGGGAGAATGCGGGCAAGTCGGCCGAGGCCGTAACCGGTCAGGGGAATAGGCTGACCGGTTTCATCCAAAAAACGATAGCCGAAAGCCGCAGCCAACCCAATGCCACCCTCCGTGCTACAACTTCCGCCAAGCCCGACAATGACGCGGTCCGCCTGGTAAGTGGCCAGCCAGGCCACAAGCCGACCGGTGCCGAAGGTGCTCATCTGCCCAGACTCCCGATCCTCGGGGGCGATTCGCCAAAGACCGGAGGCTTCGGTCAACCCGACCAGGGCGGTTCGATCTGGCAACATCCCGTAGGCAACCCGGCAGCGACGCCCGAGCGGGTTGACGCTCCAATAGTGACCAAGCTCCCCTCCGGCAGCAGTGGTCAAGAGGGGGACGAAGCCCTCCCCGCCATCCGACATTGGCAACCGCGTGCAGACCGCTTGTGGCAGGGCGCGCTTGAGGCCGCGCTCAATCTGTTCGGCCGCTTCGGCGGCGTCCAGCGAGCCTTTGAATTTATCGGGAGCGATGAGGACCTTCAATGGGGCCATGAGCGATAGGGTTTTGCGCACGTTAAGAAAGAGTCTTCAATTCCGTTTTCTGAAAAGGACGTCAAGGGATTCCCTGAAAAATGGGCCTCACCGCTTATTATCCCCCTATTAACCGGACAAACCTGCGGTATTGCGCCCCCCATTCCCTTTGATGACAAACCGAGGCGTTACCAGGCCAGTCGCAGACCGTCCCATGCGGTTTCAAACCGGGAACCGGTCGGTAGCATCTCAGCGGCGAGGTTGCGGAGTTTTTGGAGGGCCTCCGGGGAGTCGTCAGGGAAATGGGTAGCGGCCAGTTGCTGAATCCCGTGGTCGGCTGCGAGTTGGAAGAGGGATTCGGGAGGGAAATGGGCGACCTCGGCGAGCAACCAGGAGGGGGCGGGCTGGAGGAGGGGAAGCAGATCAGCGGGAGCGCCGATGTCAGCCGACCAGACCAATCGATGGCCCGGCAGGTTGAAAGCGAAACAGTGGGCGCGAAAGCGGTCGTATCGGTCGGGGGTGAGGCGGGCGCGAAAGCTTTCGAGATGGGTGCCGACGACCTGTTCAATGGTGAGTTCTCCCAGGGTGACGGGGCGATCTTCGGGCCAGGGATGAAATTCGATTGGGAAAGGGACGATACCGGGTCCCAAATAGACCGCTTCCAGCCAGGCCTGCAAAGGGGCGATCAATTCGCTTGGGAGCCAGACAGTCAGCGGATTCTTGCGTCCAAACAGCCAGAGCGTTTGAATCAGCATCGGGAACCCACCGGTATGATCGGAGTGACCGTGCGAGAGGCAGACCGCATCCAGTCGGGAGAAATCGAACCCGCGTTGGTGGAGCGTGCGGCTGATCGGTTCTCCTGCATCCAAGAGAATCGTGGTGGAGCCGGTTTCCAGCAGGAGAGCGGTGAAATTGCGATCGGAGATCGGAAACCCGCAGCTGGTGCCGAGGAAAGTGACAGCAGAATCGGTCATAATAAGCGGGATGCTGCCGGAGAGGAGAAAGAGAATCACGCAAAAACAGTCGGCTGGTCCTTGCGGTCTTGCGGGTGCTGTGGTTCGACCGTCTTGACGAAGCGCGAGCTCCGGTTGTCGAACGGAGCAGGGGCTCTGCGGTGCGTGGGGGGCGATAAGCCCTTGCGCAATCGCCCCTCCCGAGGCACCTTCCATTTCGTGACACCTGATGCCTGCAAGAAAAAGGTGCTCGCTCTGGATGCCCCAACAAAAGGAGGATGGCAAAGCCGGTCGGGTGTGATTAGTTATACTAATGATAGGCTTTCTCCGCCTCCCTCACCTTTCCTGGCAATCGGCCTTTTGCTGCCTAGCAATCGCCGGTTTGATCGGGTGCAGCCGCGAACCGATCCGAGCTTACCTTGCGCCTGTTGATGAAACCCGACCGGTGGCTCCCGGGCTCTCAGCCGGTTGGCAAAAAGCCCGCCCCGGGCAGATGCAACAGGAGCGCTACCTGTTCCAAAGCGAGCTCGGGGATATCGCCGAGCTGACCTTTTCCAACCTGCCGGGCAACGCGGGCGGTGTGGAGGCCAATGTTAATCGTTGGCGCGGCCAACTGGGACTTCCCCCCGCCTCCACCGAAATGCTCGCGGGCGAACTCGTGACCGTCGGCCTGGAAGAAAACGGCACGGGACAATTTGTTAGTCT
>CAZSPO010000574.1:0-2287 GCA_964608775.1 uncultured Chthoniobacterales bacterium
CGGTGGTGACGCGGGGAGCGGGGCACTATTCGCTCGCGGCCCAGATTACAGCCCTTGAACCATTTGCGGGAGGGCTATACGCGCTGCTGGAGCCCCGCCAAGGACGGCTGCCCGCTTCCGGGGTGGGGGCGGAGCTGGTGAGAATTTATCCCGACCAGAGTTGGGATTTGCTGGTGGGGAATCCCCGGCTCACACCTGACGGGCTGCGGGTGCCTCTGAGCGGGTTGGGGCCTGGGTGGAATGGCTTGCAGCCCGCCCGCCCCCTTTTCCTTGCGACACGGCAGGAGCGGCTGTGGCTCGGGCTGCTCCATGAGGTGGAAGGCTTCCAGATTCGGCAAAGCAGGGATGGAGAAGGCTGGGCGGCTCTTGGTGGCCAAGACCTCAACGGGTTGCAGCCCGTGGCAGAGGCCACCTGGCATTCATTGGCGGGGGGAGCCGCTGCGGTGGCGATGGCAGAACGGCACGCGACGCAAGGCTCGCGGTTGCGGGTGGCATGGTGGGATTGACGGCACCCGGCTTTTCAGGCTCATTGCCGGGAGTCTCACGTTGTCGCTTATGAAAGGATTCTTGCAAACGTTGTTCGTGCTCGCGCTGGTGGTGGGCGGTGGCTATTTCGGCATTCGTTACTTTGGTGGCCCCTCCGAGCAGGCAGAGGAATCGGCTCCCCCTCCGGCCCCTCCCGATCTGATACAAGAAATCACCACCCTGCCCGAGAAGATTGCTCGCCCGCTGGAGCAAAAGCATTTAGCGCACGAAATACGGACGGCGATTGAAACTCACGAAGCAGCCATCTTCGGCCCGCTCAGTCAGCCGCTCCCTCCGAAGGTGGTGGCAACCTTGGCTGGCCTTCATCAGTCGTTACAAGCGCAAGATCTCGCGTCGGATCCACAAGCCGCCCGAGCGAATGCCGCCCTCCTTGTGCTGGCCGAAGCCGTTCAACTCCGCCAACAAGCTGAGCAGAAGCTGGCCCGCGCCAAACAAGAGCCACCCCCAGCCGTGGGATCCCAAGCCAGTCCCCAGGCAAAAAAGGAGGCGGAGGAACGCCACCTTTACTTCCTGGAAGGCATCGAACGGGATTGGCAACGGGAAGCAACCCGGCTGCGTCAACGCTTGGAAGGCGTGATGGTAGGCGGGTAACCGTCACCCGGCTCCATCAACCAGACAGCCCCCGTTGTTTGAAGCATTGCGGTCAACTCGCCGGACGCTCCTCCGTTGGGGGGAACCGGATGCCGGTTGCATTGGCGCAGGCTCCTCCCTACTTTATTTCATTTCATGCATGAGAAATTCTGGCTTGGAGCCGCTGGTCTCTGTTTCCTGGTGGTCTTCGCTAGGACGATGTGGGCCATTGGCGCGCATCGCTACGAGTCTTCTCGCGCAAATTTTTTCCTCAACGCCGCCGGGTTTCTCTGTCTGACTCTCTTTTTGCACCTCCGCGGCCAACAGCTCGGGCGGTGTCCGCTGACCAATCTTACGGAGGTTCTCATCTTTCTCAGTTGGTCAACCGTGCTGACCTATCTGGTCGTCGGGCCGACCTATCGGATCTCATTGATCGGGGCGTTCACCGCTCCTCTCGTGCTCGTTCTTTTGGGGCTCGCCCTCCTCTTCGACCCCGGCACGGCTCCGGTTTATCGCACCCGCGAAATCAATCCGTGGCTGGAAACGCACGCCGCGATTTCCCTCATCGCTTACGGAGCCTTCGCTCTCGCCTGTATCGCCGGCACGATGTATTTGCTCCTCAACCGCCAGCTCAAACGGCGGGAGCTCAACGAATGGTTTTATCAACTCCCGCCGATTCAAACCCTCGGCGACGCAAACGGGCGACTTCTATTTTTTGGGTTTGCCCTTCTGACGGTCGGGCTGGCGACCGGCTTTTTCGTCAACCGCTCCACTCCCGAGCTGAAGCTCATCATGTCATTTGGCATTTGGCTCATTTATGGTGGGATTCTCCTCACCCGCCGCCTACACGCCCTCGCTCCGGTCACCCTCGCCCGGCTCTCGGTCGCCGCTTTTCTCCTGAGTCTCGGCACTCTCTGGGGCATGGAACTTCTCCGCGCCTGAACCTCTCATGCACCTCGCCTGCCTCGGCCTCTCCCACCAAACCGCTCCCGTGGAAATCCGGGAACGTTTCGCGGTGGAACCCCATCGGCTCGCCGACCGTTTGCACGAGGTGCACCAAGGTATTCCCCTCGAAGAAACGGTAATTCTCTCCACCTGCAATCGCGTGGAATATTACGCCATTGTATCGTCCCAACCCAGCCACCACCTCGCCCACCTCTGGGATGGTCCC
>CAZSPO010000575.1:0-2286 GCA_964608775.1 uncultured Chthoniobacterales bacterium
AAGCTCTGGATATGCTGCGATCCCTTCGGGATCGGGGTGTGTCGGGGCGTATTCCGCGTGTATCGGTCGTGCCTCCCTCAACCCCCTGGCTACATGCTGTCATCCCTCCGGGATGAGGTTGCGGCTAATGGTTGTCATCCCTCCGGGATGTTCCCGATGCCGGAAATTGGGTGGGTTGCGGACGCCGAAGAACGGGTTGTGGCTCCCAGTGTCCAAACTTCAGTTTTCCCTTCCAGGCATGATTCCCAAGATGTGTATACTCGGCAGGGTCACAATCCAGGGCATCTACCCACAACCCCGCCCTGCTTCCTGAAGGGACGCCGGAAATTTTCAAGCACCTAAGAAATGGAAGAGATCAAACTTGCGAACAAATCTCTCGTCTATATGCTTATTTAATGAGTTCTGACCAGCAGGGCAGCGCTGAGCCTTTCTGCAACCTATGCACGGGCGACGGCCAGCAAGTCCGCAAGAACATTTCCCGGGCCGACAGAGGGAAGTTGATCGGAGTCACCCACGAGCACTAGATGTGCCCGTTTGTTGAGCGCACTAATAAAGTCTGCTGCGAGCATAACATCGATCATCGAAGCTTCGTCAATGATGGCGAATTGCGCCTCCCCAAGGTGTGGCAGGGACGCATCCTGAGAGAGCGTTTCGGAGGCCTTTTTGTGTCGGCCCTTGGCTTTTAATATGAGGCGGTGGAGCGTGTAGGCACGCTGCGCGGTTGTCTCGGCAAGGCGCTGGGCTGCGCGGCCAGTTGGAGCCCCCAAAATGACGGATACCCGCTTGGCTGAAAGTATCTCAACCAATGCACGCAGGATCGTGGTTTTCCCCGTGCCTGGGCCGCCCGTCAGAATGCTCAGCTTGTGGCTCAGGCACATGTGCAACCCCTCTGTCTGGGCAGGAGCAAAGACAAAACCTGCTCTGTCTTGAGCCCAGGCAATGGCTTTATCAACCATGATGGGCGGAAGGCGGGAAGACGCTTCAGCCAGCTCGCGAAGTCCGTCTGCAATGCGGCGTTCGGCTCCTGCCGTTTGTGGTCTCTGGATTAGCCGCATGCTGCCAGGCAGCTCAATTTTGTTCAGCAGCCCGTTGGCAAGCAACTGCGCGAGGGCGTCTTGTAGGTTTGGCGGGTTGAGTTCGAGTGCTTCAGCTGCAGCATCAAGTAGCACCTGGGGTGTTGCTGCAGTGTGACCTTCGCCTTCAAGCTCACCCAAGGCAAAGGTTAGCCCGGCTTCGAGTCGTGGGCGCGAGTCTGTGGCAAAGCCCAGATTGAGTGCGATTTTATCTGCCGTTCGGAATCCCACGCCTGTCATCTCCCTTGCAACGCGGTAGGGGTCGTTTTTTAAAATAGTTTCAGCTTCGGTGCCATAAGTGTGGATCAACTTCAGGCAAAGTGCTGTGCCCACACCGTATTGCTTGAGAAAAGTAAGGATGCTTCGGAGCGCGGCCTGCTCCTTCCAGGCCTGCTTTATGGATTTCGCGCGCTCGCGACCAATGCCGGGGATGTCTTCCAGCCGCCCGGATTCCTCGCTGAGGATGCGCAGGGTATCCGCACCAAATTTATCAACGATGCGGTCAGCCATCTTGGGGCCGATGCCATGGATCAGACCGCTGCCTAAGTATTGGCGGATACCATGGACACTTGAGGGCAGTCGGCTATCAAATTGCGTAAAACGAAATTGCTTGCCGTGTTCGCGGTTTGTCTCCCACTCGCCTACCAGATGTAGGTTTTCGCCGCACTGCACGCCGGGCAGATTCCCGAGAATCGGTATCAGTGCTACCCGCTTTCCGTCCACCCGAAGCCGACCAACAGTGAAGTGGTTATCTTCGTTGGCATAAACGATGTGCTCCAGTGTTCCCTTGAGCGTCTCAGGCATCAGAATCATAGAAAGCCATAAGGTCGGAAAATGCGACTAAAAATCAGCCTGCAATAAATTGGCGATGGCTTTTCAGTTGAAACCCGGAAAAAAACTGTAACTATCTTTCTAATGGCTGAAACTTCATTTGACTGTCTTATCATAGGTTCTGGACCCGGTGGCTATGTGGCTGCGATTCGCTGCGCACAGCTTGGCTTGAAAACGGCTGTTGTGGAACGGGACGCACTCGGTGGCACCTGCCTGAATGTGGGCTGCATCCCATCGAAGGCACTCTTGCATTCGACGGAAATGCATGCGTTCGCCCGGTATCACGCGGCCAGCCACGGTCTTGTTATAGAGAACGCAAAGTTGGATCTCGAATCACTGATGAAGCGTAAAACAAAGACGGTCAAGCAACTCAACGGCGGTG
>CAZSPO010000576.1:0-2285 GCA_964608775.1 uncultured Chthoniobacterales bacterium
CCATACCTGCCCGCCCCAGGTGCGGGTGCCGATCACCGTTCCGAGGCCCAGCCTTTTGAACCCCTCGGCAAAAGTCTCACCATCAGAGCCCGTTTGATCATTAATCAGAACCACCATGTGCCCCCTGAACGCATGGTGCATGTTCCAAGAGGGTTCTCCAGTTCTGTTCTTCCAGTACATCCAGGCTTGCCGCATGAGCTTTTCCAGCACAAAGGCGTCGATGTTTCCACCCCCATTGTTTCGCATATCAATGATCAACCCTTTTCGATGAACAACCGGATAAAACTGCCGATAGAATTGCCCAATGTTCCAGTACGTCATGGAATACAGATGCAGGTAGCCGATTTGGTCGTCAGTTTCTTTTTCTACCCTTAGCCGGGTGTTATATTCCCAATCGTAATATCTCGTCCAGTAAGCATTCCCCAGGGGTTTGACGATGACCTCCCGGGTCGTGGTATCTCTTTTCAAAGAGAGCCTGACTTGCTTTCCGCCCTGATTCCGGATCAGCTCCCCTATATCCAAGGCAGCCAACGCATCCCTCCCATTCACTTGGGTAATGATGTCCCCTTCCCGGATGTCCAGGTAGGGATCATCCAGGGGAGACCTGCGGTGGGGATAATCGGGATCCGTCTTATATATGTAGTCGATGCGAAAGCCTCCATTGGCCTCATCCCGGCTGGTTTTTGCGCCCAGGCTCGCCACAGAGATATTGGTATCATCACTTCGCTCGTCCCCCCCATCCACGTAGGTGTGCAAGACGGATAATTCTCCGATCAAGCCGCCGATCACCTGATCCAATTCACGCCTGGTCGTCACCCGATCTACCAACGGAAGATACTTCTGGTACATGGCCTCCCAATCCACCCCGTGCATGTTCGGGTCGTAGAAATAATCGCGCTCCATGCGCCAGGCGTCTTGGTAGATCTGCTTCCAGTCCTCTCTGGGATGGATGGAAAATTTCCAACCACTCATGTCTATCTTGCCTTTACTCAAGTCGACGCTTCCTGTGCCTGCCTCCACCATAAAGTAGGAGCGCCCTTTTCTCACCAGTAACTGCTTGCCGTCTTGGGTCATTTCAAACCCACTAACCTCGGAGGCCATGACGGTAGCCTTGGCGTCTTCATCCGTGATCTTAACGACTTTGAGATGGGACTTAGCTCCCACGCCCGTTTCAGAGGCCATCAGGTACAGGGCCTTATCATTGACAGCCAGGCTGGAATAGTTGCCCGCCGGAATCGGTACCTCCATGATCCTGGCCTGGATCCCTTCCTTGTCGATGTTGACCACCAATGAGGCCTCATCCTCCTCAGGGTCGCCCTTTTCCTGCTCGGCCATGAGTTCGTCTTTTTCCCGGAAAGGGGAGCGCGTACCTTTTTGCAAGGCCACGTGAAAGACCTTGTCGTTCGCATCAAAGTAAGGATCAGGCTGTCTGGCATCTCCGGGGCCGTTCACCAGGGAAGTGAAGCTCCGGTCAGAGAGGAAGTAGATAAATTTGCCATCGGGGCTCCAACTGACATGGTGGCTATTGATCCGGTCGGTGGTCAGGTCGAAAATGGATTCATCATTGACGTTGTATATTTTGATCTGCTTCATGCCATTCATTGCATCCTGCACGAATGCCAGCCATTGCCCATCGGGCGACCAGGCAAAGTCCCGAATGCCTTCTTGATTGGTGGAGATTTTTGTGCTGACCCCGGTGGCTACGTTTAGCACGTACATATTTTTTTCCAGGTCGTCATAGGCGATCCATTGTCCATCCGGAGAAGGGATTCCTTGGTACCGCAGCCGGGCGCTGTCCTTGGTTAAGGCCTGGGTTTCTCCCGTGCCATCGGCAGCAAACTGTACAAATTCGAATTCTCCGCTTTCATCCGACAAGGCGATGATGTTTTCGCCATCGTGAGAGAAGACGGCGTCTCGATAACGAATCCCTTGTGGTTCGGTAAAATAAACGGTTCGCCCCGACTTGACGGGCATGACGAATACGCGTCCTCTGGCGGTAACGACGATTTTTTCTCCTTGGGGATCAGCGTGCGCAGAAGTAATGTACTGAGCTGGATTTTCCACCCAGTACTCGCGCATTTGTGCTAAGTCTGAAGCCAAGCGGATGTCAATTTTTTGATACTCGCCGGAAGCAATGTCCAACAGCCACAGGTCAGCGGCATGCTGATAGACAATCCGCCCCTGATCCAGATTGGCATAGCTAACATCAAATTCTTTGTGCTGGGTATGTTGCGTTAAGTCATCGCCCGCTGCGTCCATCGACCAAATATTCATCATGCCATCCC
>CAZSPO010000577.1:0-2270 GCA_964608775.1 uncultured Chthoniobacterales bacterium
CAAGTGTTCGTGTGAGAAAAGACGCCGCCGGGCTGCGGGTGGTGATGACGTTGGTAAAATTGATGAACACTCTGCCGTCTTGTCGCATGAATAACCGCGGCTCAAGCCCCGTCATTTTTTTAAAGAAATCCCGACCAATCCCCGAGTCGCGGGAAAGCTGGAAGAATGATTTTACCGGCGAGGTGATCTCAACTAAACTTTGCTCCACCATGACCTTGCGTACCCTACCAGGCAGTGTTTTCAAGGCTTCTTGGGCCAAATCCTGTGTCCATTCGGTGGGGTCCCTCTTGGGTAAGTGCTGCACAGTTCGCCTTGTGAGTTTTTCCACGCTTTCGCGGGAAGCGGTGCGGAGAGTCTGTTGCACAGCCTTCTTGGTGACAATCGTCGCAGGAGTCGTCACAAGCTTGGAAGAACCAAGAGTAAAGCAGGCTATTCCGATATCAGCACAGTCGACCGCCGCTCCCAACCAATCACTTGGCTCCACTCGTCGACCATCAAGAAACTTTTCTCCCAAGCTCACCAAGGCGGCCCCAGGAATAATAGAAGGTTCTTTGGGGTGGATTGCCTTCTTCAGAGCAGACGGGGACAGGCTCTCCAGATATTCCGCTTGTCCGGGCCATTGAGGACCCTTTTCTATCAGTTGCAGGCAAACCCCATTAAGCAAAGGCCAATCCGGTTCCGCTCGCAGATGCCTTCCCAAAGCAAGAAAATGAGCGTTGGACTGAAACTCCACTATGTGACGCGGCAGCTCAAGCATGCCCTTCATCAACATGGCAGCTGCCGCTTTTTGAAGGTCAGAGGGAAGAGCATTGGGACCTTCGAGCAGCAGGACTGCATCCATGCCGGCGTGACGGAATAGGTCTGCCGAATCCTCCCGCTCAAAAAAGTCCCAGATCAGTGGTTCGCCGCCGCAATACACGAATACATCCACTGAATCCTGACCCTGCGACTGTGTGAGATAGATCATGCTGTCGCGGAGACGAGGCCAGATGGTCTGCAGAAAGCTCTGACGAAATTGCGGATCGCTTTGCAATCGTTTGCGCACCTCTGGGCCGCTGGCTGCGGCAAAAATCCAACGCGAATGCAACCGTTCGTCAGACTGACTGATGACTGGTAAGGCGAGGACCTCGTCCAGCCATTTGCCATAAATTTCACGGACATCTGGTTCTAAAGGCGAGCTCTCGGACAGATAGGAGAATAGATCTCCGTATGGTAGAGCCGCGCACTTTTTTTGAAACAAGGCGATGGCTCCAGGGTGGCGGGCCAGTATCTTGGTCCACTCATCCACTTCGGTGCCCGTGATGCAAAATAAATAGGAGGCAACCAGCATATCTTGATCAGGCTTGGGAGCAGCCAAAATTGCGGCGGCCACCGCATCCTTTTTGTGGGCCAGCAAAAGAATTCCGGTTGTCTCAGGGTGTTCCTCAAGCAATCGCAACACCTTGCCGTTTGGCTGCATCCGGCAAAGCAGGCGGAGTTCTTTTTCGACAAGTTCAGGGGCTACTTCATCGGTTGCCTTAAGCCTACGCTCATTCACAGGCCACCACGCGTGGCAGGCTTCTAGGGACCAGCCACCCTCATTCATTAGTAACGTGAAAGCTCGTTCACGAATATCCGTGCCCAGGCTGCCTCTTGTTGCTGGATTGATTGGATTGGACGACGATGCGGTTGGAGCATTCTCAGAGGAAACCTCTTGGTCTGCAGTCCGTTGGGCGTGCCCAAATGTCAAAATCCAAAGGGTGCTTGCAACAAGGAGAACTGTGTAAATCGTTGGTCTCACAGTTCTTATTAAGTAAAGTAAGTGACGGATGAAGTAAAGCATGAATAAGCGGTGATCGTTGGGAGCCATCCCCTGAGAACAAGCAGGTTGTTGCTCGCTTCCAACTCAAGGGGCGAGAGATGGTTCTATGACGCGCTTCACATGCGGAGCAAATCGCGACACAGCAGGGTCGCCACCCATGCCGATCAAACGTGACCGTCCGGCGAGCCCCATCGGGCGGACTGTCGGGGGTCCTGCGATTTTCTCCACGTGCTGAGAAAATCGCGACAGACCAAAGCCGCCCTCGTGGGCAATCAAACAGAAGCACAGCGACGTCAGCGTTGTCGATGCCAGTAAACGGGGAGGGTGGCTACGTGGAGCGGAAATGGGGGAGCGTGGTCGGAAGACCTTGCTGCGCTTTGCGACGCCAACGCCTTTCACTGATCCAACTGGCTCGATGGGCCTTTTCCGAATCCTTCATGCCGAAAAGGCATATTGGTCGAGCCAGGAC
>CAZSPO010000578.1:0-2267 GCA_964608775.1 uncultured Chthoniobacterales bacterium
CCCGGCCCTTCGGCGCTTCGGGCCCTGCCCAAAAATCTGCGGCGCAACCCCTTCTATCTTTTGTGAAACAGGGGATCATTCAACTTGAATCCGAACCCGGGCGGATTTGCTCTCTTTGTAACCATACCGGATAGCTTTGACATTTAGCTTCAGGCGGTTACCTGCTTTGGCAAGAAGCGGGCGGGTGTAGAGCCGCCATTGTCCGGCGGGATCTTCATCCAGCCGCCATGCGATGCTGGCTCCCTGGGTAGAGCAATCGAAGTGCAGGTGCAGCGGGCCCCGGAGGACGTTGTCGCTGCGAACGGGATCCCGCCCATCGTAATGGGGCCCTGTCGGAGTGACCGTCGGGATGGCGGTGACAGGTTGGTAGCGCCCTCGCCACATGCGATACACCAGCTCATCTTCGGACAGGCTACCGAGGTCGCCAGTTTCTCGCTGCCATCTATCCACAGCCGCCCGATGTTCAGCCAGGATTTCGGCATGAGCGGGGTCTTCAGCCAGGTTGTTCATTTCCCAGGGGTCATTGGCGAGGTCGAATAGTTCCTCACTCGACTTAGGCGCGAAAAGCGTGGCCACTTCGGGTGTCAGTTTCTCTTCGGCTGCTAGGCGCCAGACTTCCTCCATTACGGGATGCCGGTTGAGGAAGCGGGTGGCCGGGAATCGGTTGCGATTGGGATAGTAATTTCGGACATAACGATAGCGAGCACTGCGGGCTCCGCGCACCATGTCGTAGGCATCATCCATGCGGTCCCGCGTGGAGAAAGCGTATTGGCGTGGCTGGGCGGCTGGACCAAGGAATGGCTGTCCTTGGAGAAACGGCGGGAGCGGGATGCTCGCTAGACTCAATACGGTAGGCGCGAGGTCGATTAAACTGACCACCCGCTCATCCACCGTGCCGGGTTGGCATTGGCCCGGCCAGCGGACCATGAGGGGGACGTGCGTCCCAGAGTCATACACCTCCCGTTTGCTTCGGGGCAGTCCACAGCCGTGGTCGCTCCAAATGAAAACGACCGTATGATCGGCGAGACCGTCTTCCTCGAGTTGTGCCAGGATTTTTCCCACTAACCGGTCGTTGTAAGCAATCTTGTCGTAATGTCTGGCCAGGGCTTTTCGGGCCTTGGGCGTATCCGGCAAATAAGGTGGCATGGGAACGGATGCAGGATCGGTCTCCGTAGTGTCGTCCGGTTGGTCATGCCACTTGTCCGGATCCCACATGCAGGTTTCGTGCGTGTCGTTTAGATTGAAAACGGCAAAAAATGGCTGGCCGGGCTCTCGGTTTCTCCAATGGGGCCAGAGGGCGGGGGCGGGGGGATTCTCCCAAGCCGAACTGGGACGTTCCCCACATTGGTCCCACGCGGTGAGAGGGGATTCGAAGTTGTAATCCGTCTTGCCATTGTTGGTGCAGAAATATCCTTCGGCGCGAAGCGTTTCGGTGACGCACTTCACATAATGGGGCGGAACGGCAAAGTAAGGGGTAGGCATGCCGTGCGTTTCCGGATCGGAGGTGACCGTCCGCATGTGGTGCGCACCGATGCTTGTGGCATAGAGGCCGGTGATAATGGAGGCCCGACTTGGTGCACAAGCTGGGCAGGTGGAAAAGGCGTTCGAGAACCGGCATCCCTCGGCAGCAAACTGGTCCATGATCGGCGTCCGAGCGATGGGATCGCCATAGCAGCCGAAACGGGGGTTGGTGTCTTCAAAGGAAATCCAGAGAAAGTTTGGACGAACGGAGGAAGGGAATGCGGTCATTCACAAAGCCTAGATGAGCGGCCAACGCACCACCATCGGAAAATGGGGTCATCGGAGAAAAACAGGGGCGGTAAATACGGGGAATTTGTTGAAAGGAGCCGAGCCATCACCGAACATTGAGTCGAAAGTGTGTACGAAGACGGTGCAAAGCTCCGCCGAAGCCGTGCACAGGCCGACCACATCGTCGTTCTCACCGACGGTGTCCGCTACAAGAAAAATCTTCATGCTCTTTCTGCCCTTTGAGGCTGTCGAAGCCGTCAAGATGAGGGTTCCGCCTTGGTTTTCTTCGCGTCTTCGTGTGAGGCTCGATTTTCAAGCGAACCCGTGTTGAACGGGCTCCCCTTGTCGGGGCGGAACGGCTCGCCCCTTCTGTGGGGGTGGTTACGGCGTGGGGGAAGGCGTGATGAGGTCGGTCTCGATCTTGAGAGCAGGAATGCTATCGGGCAACATAGAACCTTCCTCGGTGAGCGTAGGTGTGACGGGAGCGGAAGGGCTCATTCGGTTGATGACATCGGCGG
>CAZSPO010000579.1:0-2266 GCA_964608775.1 uncultured Chthoniobacterales bacterium
TATGATCCGGCCATGCGGCAAATCCTCGACCTCATCGGGTGTCTTTACGGCATTGAAGAGCGCCTGCTCAATCGCATCGAACAAGCCGGTGAGTCACGGCCCGAGATCATTCCCCACGACCGCTCCCAAAACTCCGGGCAACAATACAAGCACCTCAACCCCGCCGAAATCGAACGTTAGCTAAGGAAACTAAAACCACAGAATCACCCACTTGTGCCAACCAGAAGCTCGTTTCCCAATCCCCTCTTCAAGCCAAGGTAATTACCAGGAAAGGCAAAGTGGCTCACCTATTGGGACATAGGTCAATCGAAAATAAAACTCTCGTGCGGCGAAGCCTTTGACTTCGCTTCAATCTGCCCGGTTGAGTGTTCGATAAGAGTTGGTTTCAAGCCGTGTTTTTCGCCATAAGATTGCGGATGGTCAGCCCCTTTTTGCAAGGGCGATCCGTTTTGTGCTGAAGCACCATCTTCGATTGTCACCCATCTCGTTCTAACAAGATCATAAGCGGCCTCGTCCAATCCGCCTAAGGCGGATTCAGAAAAACAGTTGTGCCGGGGTAAGTTCATTCGGAGCAAGTTGTATTGTGGCTCACGCACTCGCGGAACGCAGCATCCCTCATCCGTCGGAGCGCCCAGACGGATAACCCTAGAAAAGCTCCAGAACCTCGCGGGCCTCCCATTACCACTGCCACAGCGGTCCGAAATTGGCCCGCTGGCTCACTCCCTGGCGTCATTGCCGCAGGAAGATTCGGGTTGCGCGGCCAATCGGCTGATCAGCGTCATTGGACAGGAGCAGCGAATCCGAAAACGGCATCACGCACTCCCGGGGCGCCCCCTAAATTTTCCGCTTCGTATTCATGAACGATCTCCCACGTTTTCCCCCCGTCGCCGCTGCGCATCAGGTTGTTCCGCTGCGCGTGATAGCTAATGAGCGTGCCCTTGTCGGTGGCGAGCAACTTCCCTTTCGGCATATTTTCCGGAAGATCGATCCAATTTTCCCCATCGATGCTTACGCGGGATCGGTCGCCTACCAGCCAGAATTGATCACCCACCAGGCTGAGCGTTGGATAGCCTGTGGCTCCGGTTGGAAAAGGTCCTTCCCACGTCTCGCCACCGTCCTGCGAGCGCCAGGCCTTACTCCCATCATTCTGCACCAATAACACCCAGGCACCGTTGGAGGTGAGCATCGCTTTGCCACGGCCATTCTTCTCGACCTCCTCATAAAGTTTCTCCGGATTCAACCAGCGCCAAGTCGCGCCGCCATCGTCGCTGGCGTAGAGATGCCCGAAGTAATTGGTTTCCTTGCTGCGATCATCCCCCAACGCAAGGAACCGTCCGGTTTGATCCCCGAGATAGAGGGGAGCAACATGATGCGTGCTGAGCCGCGGGCGCGAATCTCTGTCCGCGAATTTGGTAATCGAAAACGTGTCCCAGGTTTTTCCCTGATCAGAGGTGGATGAAAAGGTTCGGGAAGCGCCGGAAACGATGTGGCCATTACCAGCAGCCAGCCCCCAGGTGCCGCTCATCAGCGTGGGGTCGTCCTGAGCAACAGGTCCTGCCCCGCCCTGAGTGAGGTGCGTCCAGTTTTTTCCATCGACCGAGGCGAGCCAAGCCACCGGGGCACCCCAGCCGAGCGCCGTGACGAACAGGCCGTCGTCGTATGTGACGGTTTTACAAGACCAAGGGCTATGGTCGGAGCCGGGCGCGACATAGAAGACTTGCTCCCAGCTTTGGCCATCATCGCGCGAGACGAGGATGCGTCCCCCATGTGCGACGGCGACGAGGATCGGTTCCTGTGGATTGGATTGCAGTCCTGGGTTGAGTGGGATGGTATTTCGCCACGCTTTGGCCTCGGATTCCATGCGCGCTTTGTCTGGCGCACCGTGGCAAAG
This sequence comes from uncultured Chthoniobacterales bacterium, assembly GCA_964608775.1. Lineage (GTDB taxonomy): Bacteria > Verrucomicrobiota > Verrucomicrobiia > Chthoniobacterales > CAZSPO01 > CAZSPO01. The sequence goes on from CAZSPO010000579.1 coordinate 1,892, forward strand.
GGTATATTGGAGAATGAGGACGAGAGCGAAACGGAAAGGGAGGAAACCACGGCGCATGAGAAAATTGCTAATCGCTTATTAGGGAATCGCTTTCCGGCCCTCCGGGACGTTGGCCCGGAGTTTGAAGCGGGAAACGGAATCCATCATTGGAGGGTGCCAGATTGGGCAATGGGAGTCAATCGTCCGGATTTCCCGGGACCAGCCGCCGGGAAGGGAAAGGCAGAAGGGGGCTGCGCTGAATGGCGCTGCTCCCCAAACGGGATCGAAACGCTAGCCTGGGCGCGGACTAGTATCAGGAGATAGGACATCAGGAGATAGGGCATTAGGGATGCTTTTCGGTGAACAGCGTGATGATACTTCGCCCTTCCACCACTG
>CAZSPO010000580.1:0-2259 GCA_964608775.1 uncultured Chthoniobacterales bacterium
TCTCCCCGCGCACGGCCACCTGCCCGAAGGTGCCTTCGAGCAGCCGTTTGATCCGGGCCGTCAGGCCGGAAACGCTCTCCACGTCGGGAGTGGGCGACCTGAAATCATGCCTCGCCATCGGGGGGTGCGTTTACGGATTTTCGATAAAAGGCCTTAATTCCCAGGGCCACAGCCACGATGATGACAACCGCCACCAACATCAGCTTCACATTTCCCGAGAGAAAGGCTTCGCCGAACAAAACAAAACCGGTCACGTAGAACAGGTTCACACAGATCGAGATGATCAGGTAGGGAACCCAGGACACCCGGAGGACCCCCAGCACGACGTTCTGGAAAGCGAAAGGTATCCCGGGGGTGGCACGGATGATCAGCGCGGTCTGCAGCTGGCCGCGCCCGGACAATTCGGGCAGTTCGATCCTGGCATATTTTAACCCGGCTCTCACCACCCCGCGCAGGGGGTAAGCCGCCAGAAAGAAGCTCCAGGAAAAGCAAAGCCACACGGCCAGATGGATGAGCGCCAGAGAGGCCCAGATTCCGTAAACCCTGGCCAGCACCCCGCCACCCAAAACCAGAAGGGGCGATATGGGAAAGCCCAGGCCCGGCAGGGTGGCGATGGCACCGAGCAACCAGAGGGGGCGGTCCTCCAGAAATGCCAGGATTCCCCGGACCTGCTCCATCGCCCATTGCAGGTCAAAGCCATAACGATAAAGAAAAAAGGCCGCAACCAATGCGGCGAAACCCGCGAAGAGGATTCCGCCGACCAGGATGCCGAGCGAAAAGGGAGAAGGTTTGGGAGATTCGCTCAATGAAGAAAAAGAAAGAGTGAAAAAAGTCTACCAGGCTGATTTAAAGCCTGATAACGCGGCGATTCACCCAAAAAAATGGTGAGCCCTCATCTCAACTTCAAGGCTATAACTTCCTGCTACAGATGCTATCATGCGCGGTTTTGAACAGGCTGTTAAGTGAGGACACCAGCCCAAAGCCTGTTCCTGCCGAAAACCTCAATTGCCTTCAGCCGACAGATCGCTACCTTGCAACCTGTTATGCTGGAATGGATTTTCTCGTTTTTGCACCTGATCGGGGACATTTTATTGGTGCTGTTTGCGTCATTTGTTTGGGCAATCCTGCCCGATAGGAAAACGACGCTGAACTCGGAAGGCCTATTAAAGGTCTTAATCCTGGCCTGTGCTCAGATCGTGGCCATAGCTACCGTTCTGGGATATTTGCGTATCTGGACGATCGCCAACCAAACTGTCTGTTTTTTAGCGCTCGCCGTCGTTTCCTGGTATTGCCAAAGAACACTGCTATCGACCTCAGAGACTTCCTTGAGGGCTAAAATCATACACGCCAAGGAAAATTACCGGGCGGCAATCACCGGACTCCCATGGCTCGACCGAATCCTTCTTCTTGGCCTGGTCATCATACTTCTAATCTTCCTGGGCTTCGCCCTGATAACGGACCCTCTTGTTTTCGACGTAAAGAACTACCGCCTTCCTCGCGCAGCGCACTGGCTTCAGGAAAGCAGCTTATTCCATTTCCAGACTGCCTATTCTGTGATGAATTACCTTGGGGGCGCAGGCGACATTTTCCTCGGCTGGATATTCGGCCACTTTCCCCATGGTTACCCCCTGGTCCGGACGATGCAATGGGTTGGAGGCATCATTCTACTTATGGCAACATGGAATTTCGGCCATGCGCTCCAACTGAGTTTCAGGGAGCGTATGTTTACATGCTGGTTGATCGTGCTGATTCCGACCTCAGGCCTTCAGTTCATGACAGCCCAGGTCGATTTGATCACAGCGGGATGGGCGACTGCCGGTTCCTACCTGCTGCTCAGAGATATTCAACAATCACGCTTCAGCGTATACCCTGCGCTTGCTATATCCATGGCGGTGGCTGCCAAAGGAACTGTATTCTACTGGGGGTTCGGACTGGCATTCATGATGGCCGGCTGGCTCTGGTTTTACCGTCCTTCCCCGGTTCCCCTTATTCGCCACGCCGTTTTTCTTGTACTTACGTTCTCGGGATTAACAGGAATTCGCATGTTGGAAAACAAAAATTCTTACGGAAATTTTCTGGCGGACCCCGAGGTGATGCAGTCTCACCACTTGCAGGAAATCGAACCGGCACGATGGCCGGCAAAGGCCTTGAGGGACTCTATCAGCTATCTTTCGACTTCCTTGTCTCCCAACGCCAATCCTCGGACCCTGGAGCCTGTCGTTTCTCCCGCAAAAGACTTTTTAATCACCTTGCTTCCAC
>CAZSPO010000581.1:0-2243 GCA_964608775.1 uncultured Chthoniobacterales bacterium
AATCATTCCTGACAAACAAACACGCCAGTCAAGAATGTTTGACTGACCCCATTGCTCAGTTCTGCGCGAATACCGGTTCGTGGTCGTAGTCGGGGAAGGGATCATCGAGCCAAGGCTCGATAGCCGGCTCGGGCGGGCTCGACCCGCACGCTAGCCTTCCACAATCCTAGGTGGCGCAGGATGCGTTCGCATGACGTCGGCCTCGTCGATGAGGGCGATGATTTGTCAAGAATGGATGACTCCATGCACACTTAATCATCACCCCGGATTTGGGCCAGAGCCGCTTTCATCCCCTTGACCCGCTCGGGCTCCTCGGCATAGCGATTCATCCGCTGGGTCGCATCTTCTTTCAGGTTAAACAGCTCCCCTGGCTGATCGTGCGCGGTGTATCCGCGCTGCTTGGTATACCATTCCGGCTCCCAGCCCTGCGGCGGCTGATTGTCGCCTCCGCTCGGGTCATCAATGAACACCCAATCTCCCTGCCGAATACCAAATTTCCCGTTGACACTATGCAGGATAACGGGAGGCCGGAGCGGCACATCTTGACACCCTTCCAGCAATGGTAGAAAGCTGATGCTATCTTCCGCTTCCCCGTCGTGCAGGGTGACGCCGGATATCTCCGCGCATGTGGCCATGAGATCGGCCAGCGAAATTGCCCGGTCGCACACGGTGCCTGACGCGATCCGTTTCGGCCAACGCGCTACAAAGGGCACCCGGTGTCCGCCTTCCCAGACGTCCCGCTTGATACCGCGCAGGTTGCCCATGCTGGCATGGCCATACTTCTCCATCCGCTCATACACGCCTTCATCATCCGCCATGCGATGTTCGGGGCCGTTGTCACTGGTGAAGAGAATCAGCGTGTTCTCTCGAATCCCAGCCGCGTCAACCGCCCGCATCACCTGCCCGACGACATCATCCACTTCACAAACAAAATCCCCATAACGTCCCGCGCCACTCTTCCCGTGAAAAGCCGCATTGGGCACAACCGGCGAATGCGGTGCGGTGAGCGGGAAATAAAGAAAGAAAGGTCGGTCCGCAGCGGCGTGCGCATGGATACCCTCTACCGCCCGCCGGGTGAACGCCGGTAACATCTCCTCCATCACCCAACCCTCCGCAGCTAGCCCAGGGCTGCCATACATCCCCTTCGGCTTCGCCACGGTAGGAAGCGGATCAAGGTGTGCATCTTGGAACCATGTGTAAGGCGGGAAATTGGGGACATCGACCCCGAAGTAGTGGTCAAAGCCACGATCCACCGGGCCACCACCAATCCGGGCCTCCAGACAGACCTGCGCCGCCACCTCTTTTCGAGCGGGGGTCAACTCGCCAAAAGGCGCGTGGTCGTTCGGATGCGATCCGTCCTGAAGTGCCCAATCCCAACCGAGATGCCATTTACCGACACATTCTGTGGCATACCCTGCCTCCTGCAACAGATTCCCAATTGTCCGCCGATCCGGCTCGATCAAGGCTCCGTCCCAATGCCAAACAATCCCGTTCTTCAAACGGGACCTCCAACAATACCGTCCTGTCAGTAACGCATAGCGACTAGGGGTGCAGACCGCAGAAGCCGCATGCGCATCACTAAAGCGCATTCCTTCGTCTGCCAATCGATCCAGATTTGGCGTTGGAATTTTGGATTGACGATTGTTTCGCCCCCAATCTCCATACCCCATGTCGTCGGCGAGAATCACGATGATGTTCGGTGGTTGCATATCCTTTCATTGTTCACGTTTCTGTCCGGCACGAAAGGAGTTTCTTTCGATTTCCTCCCACCCTGCGCTGCGATTGCCGCATGGCGGAAGGGCAAGCAGTCTAGTTCGGGTCTACGGGGTCAGTCAATCATGCCTGACAAAACACGCCAGTCAAGAATGTTTGACTGACCCCATTGCTCATGACCCCATTGCTCATGCACGCGGTGGCGATCCAATAGCAGGCGGGCCTGCTGGAGGCGACTGCGGAGACGGTAATCGCTCAGCGACTGGCCGGTGACCTGCCGGGAACGCTTTGCGCAATAGACTGTAACTAACGCCCAGCTCCGGAGCCAGGTGCGTCCAGGTCCGTGCGGTCCGCTGGGCGCGCTTCGATCAGCCGTTTCGTGCGCTCCACCAACTCGGCGTGCGGGTGTTCGCTAGTCGTCTCCAATTGCATCCTGCGGGTTTCTGCGAAGAAATCGATGACCGACCGCAGCAATGCAGGCGCTTCAGCGTCGGTCGCTTCCCGGAATTTTTCCAGAAACGCTTCATAGG
>CAZSPO010000582.1:0-2229 GCA_964608775.1 uncultured Chthoniobacterales bacterium
GGCGTGGCCAATATGGCCGACCTGCGTACCCGCTTTTCCGAGGTGCGCGCTGCCCATCTGCCGCAGATCGATCGCCGGGTGACCTTCCTGAGCACCCTGGTCGGTGTAGCTCCGTTGATGGGTTTGCTCGGCACAGTAACCGGGATGCTCCTGACCTTCGACGGCCTGACCAAGAATGTCGGCCGCACCATCGACCTCATTGCCGAGGGCATCTCGGAGGCCTTGATCACGACGCAGACGGGTCTGGTCATCGCCATTCCCGGATACGTCCTGCTCTATATGATCCTGCGCAAGCGCAACGCTTTCGGCACAATCATTCATCGGGTGGAAAGCAAATCGATGCAAAAGTTCGAAAAGCAATTTCAAAACAACGCCGCCTGATCCGACATGGCCAAGTATAAAAAGTCCCTCGGTCGCGGGGGGGAGATGAGTGACATCAACATCTCCCCGTTGATCGATATGGTGTTCATCTTGCTGATTTTCTTCATTGTCGCCGCGGTCTTCGTGGAAGAACCGGGCGTGGAGGTTCAGCGCGTTGTCACGGTTTCCGGGGACAACCTGGAAAAGAACAGCATTCTGATTGCCATCAGCTCCAGCAGCGAAGTGGTCTACGGCGGCGACCAGATTGGTGTCTTGGGCGTGCGTGCCGCGGTGGAGCGGCTCATGCAGAGCAAGGAGATGCCTGTCATCATCCAGGTGGACGAAGCTGCGGACGCCGCCACGGTCGTGCGTGTGATCGACGAAGCAAAAATCGCCGGCGCGGCGGTTTACCTGGCCACTGACGAAAACTCGAATTGATCGCACCTTATGGCCTCCCATCGAAAATCTTTTCAGACCTCCCAAAAAAACGAAGACATCAACATCTCGCCGCTAATCGACATGGTGTTCATCTTGTTGATCTTTTTCATTGTGACGACGACCTTCGTTGACGAGCGCGGCTTTGAGGCGAGTAAACCCGACCAGTCCAGCGAGTCGGATTCGGATAACGAGCCGACGATCTTCCTTATTACCAAAAATGGCGATATCACCGTGAAGGGAGAAAATGTGGGTATTGCCGGGGTTTCCCGGGTGATCCGCAATAACGCAAGCGTCAGTGAAGAGGAACTTCCCGTTATTATACAGGTCCAAGAAGGCGCCCGGGCCAGCACTGCGTTGAAGGTCTTTGACGAATCCCTTCGCGCCGGCGCGCCGGCAGTCAACCTGGCGCAGGCCAAATAATTTCCGCCACCTCCGAACTCAACAATCACGCTATGAGCACTCCGGTTTACGATCCCAAAAAAGCGATGAAACGCTCGACGGGTGTACCCTATTTCTGGGCCACCCTGGTGACCTTCGGCATCTTTATCCTTCTGCCGCTCACCCAGTATATTTCCAATGACGACAATGCGGAAGACGATGCCAACCGGGTGGCGGTCGTCGAACCTCCGCCGGAGCTGCCCCCGCCGCCGGAAGAACCTCCGCCGGAAGAGGAGGAGCAGGATGAAGCTCCGGAAATGCAAGCCGAGCCGGAGCCGATCAGCCTGACGGACCTGCAGGTCAGCCTGAACGCTGGTACCGGCGGTTTTGGTGCCAACATGGGTGTGGTGGATTTCGACGCCATCGGCCCGTCGATGGACGAAATGATCTTTGACGTGAAGGACCTTGACCGCACGCCGCGGGTCATCAAGCAAGGCCGGCTGGAGTATCCGTTCGAGCTCAAGCGCGAGCGCATCGAAGGTTTCGTCCGCCTGAAAATCATCATTGATGAAGGAGGACGGGTAAAAGTCGCCGAAGTGGAAGACGCCAGCCACCGCGCGTTCGTCAAGCCAGCAATCGATGCGGCGGAATCCTCGGTGTTTGAGTCTCCCACACGCAATGGTCAAAAGGTCAGGGCCTATTATTTCCTGCCCTTCCGATTCTCTCTGCGCAACTGACCGCACTCCCGGCATTTTCGTCCATCTGACTTTCTTTCATACATCATACCGCTGACGCATATCCATGAAAAAAATCCTCCCCATCCTCCTCGCCGCGGCGATCCCGGCGGGCGCTGCATTCAGCCAGCCGAGCTTTGACCTCACCCGTTCATTCTGGTCGAGTCCCACGTTCATCAACGAGTTCATGGGCACTTACGGCTTTGACGGCGAACGCGAGCCCAAGGTCAGCCAGGAAGAGGGCGCGGTAATCCAGCAGATTATCCCGCTGCTCCAGCAGAACCAGACGCAGCAGGCGATCAACATCATGCAGGGCGCC
>CAZSPO010000583.1:0-2226 GCA_964608775.1 uncultured Chthoniobacterales bacterium
CCCTGCTCTTCTGCGTAACTGACAATGGCTTCGGCCAGTGGGTGGGTCGAGTGTGTGTCGATGGCGGCAGCGACGCGGAGGATGGTTTCCGGCGTTGCGCCGCCGAATGTGAGGAGTTCGAGAACGCGGGGTTTTCCCTCGGTGACCGTGCCGGTTTTGTCCACGGCAAGGGCGCGCAGGCTGCCGAGCGCCTCAAGATAAACCCCGCCCTTGATGAGGACCCCTCGCTTCGCCATGGCGGTGAGTCCGGCCACGATACTGACCGGCGTGGAAATCACGAGGGCGCACGGGCAGGCAATGACGAGGAGCACGAGGGCGCGGTAAATCCAATCCATCCAGGGGGCGCCGAATGCCAGCGGCGGCACAAGGCCGACCACGAGGGCGAGGACCATGACCGCAGGCGTGTAATATTGGGCGAAGACATCGACAAAGCGCTCGGTTGGAGCCTTTTGTTCCTGGGCCTCTCCAACCATTTTGATAATGCGGGCGAGGGTGGTGTCGCTTGCGGCTTTGGTTGTCTCGATTTCAAGTGAGCCCTCGCCGTTGATCGTGCCCGCATACACGACGTCGCCGGGGGATTTTTCCACGGGCATGGATTCGCCGGTGATCGGGGCTTGGTCGATCGTGGAGATGCCGACAGTTACCTTCCCGTCGAGGGGAACTTTTTGGCCTGATTTGACGAGGATCGTCTCTCCGATTTGCACTTCGGCGGCGGGGATTTCGATGAATCGCGCTTCGCGTTTCACCAGCGCGTTATCGGGAGCCAACTGCATGAGGGCTTGAATGGCCCGCCGGGCGCGTCCGACGCTCCAGGATTCGAGCAACTCGGAGAGGGCAAATAGAAAAACGACCGCGGCTCCCTCGGCGTGTTCTCCGATGGCCACAGCTCCGGTGACGGCCACTGCCATAAGGACATTCATGTCGAGGCGGAACGAACGCAAGGCGCGAAGGGCCTTCGGCGCGATGAGCCATCCGCCGGAGAGAATCGCGGCCAGGAAGGCGACATCCGGAGGCCAGTCCTCCTTGAATCCGAGCCACTGCAGACCAATACCTGCCCCAGTAGCAATACCCGAGAGGGTCACCAGAATCGTGGGGAGCGAAGAACGTTCGTGGCCGGGTTGATCGGGCTTTTGCACGCGGACGCCGGTTGAGTTGATTGTTTTCTCTAGCGTCGCAGGTGCGAGGGAGCCATCATGAAGAATCGTAACCGTCGAGGAGACAAGGTCGGCCCGCACACCGAGAACGCCGGGGATTGGTTCGAATGCACGCTCGATGGCAGCGATCTCCTCGGAGCAATCCATGCCGCTGACCGTGAATTTTTCCTGAGCGGAATCTGAGGGAATGTGATCCATAGCGGCCCTAGACTTTTTGTGTTGCCCGGCGTCCGGCTTATCACAGGGATCGGCTTTGGTGTTCACAAACACAGCGACAATCCCAAGGAGCTACTCCCGTGAAAAGATAAAATAAATCCCATTGATGCGCCGTCGCTTTGCACGCTCGCAAGGCCACCGGGCTACCGGTGAAATCCCGTGACGTGCGCCTTATAATACAACGCTTATGCCGGGATTTCCGACGGGTGCCGACGGTTTTTGCGATGCGGTTTGTTATCGTTAGTGACCGCAGGTGCAGGCGTATTCAGGCAGACTGCATCCCGGACACTCCGAGGTGTTTAAGGTGAATTTTTCGACGACGGTTTTGTCATCGGGCGTGGCTTTCAATTCTATGACGACCGGGAAGTTGTTGCCTTCGGGAATCGTTTGTTCGGAGAGGAGCGAGGTCCCCGATTCTTCAAAGGGCAGCTTTTGTGAGAGGTCTGTTTTTTTGTGAGAGTGAGTGCCATTCTGGACTGACCTCTTTTGTGATCACTGCTTGTTCGGCTCCTTCATAATTCATAATTCTCAACCTTCCACGCGACGATCACCCGCTTCGCCTTGCTGAACTCAATGCCAACCAGGTGGATGGGATCGGTGCCGCCGCGATATTTGTCGGCGTATCCGTTTTCGAGGATTTGGGCGAGGGCAGAGTTGCCTCCGGTGGTGGCGTCGTCCTCGACCATCTTGAACTCGAAGACGATGATGTGCCCGGCGTATTTGGCCGCCATGTCGAGGCGCCCGGTGTTGCTGGATTCCTCGACATGGATTTCGAGGCCAAGCGAGGCGAAGAAGGCGTAGAAGATGCTGGCGTAGTAGCCCTCGTAGCGGGCGATGTCGTTGTTCGTGTGCCACT
>CAZSPO010000584.1:0-2214 GCA_964608775.1 uncultured Chthoniobacterales bacterium
GGCGCCTGGAGCGGCTCCCCGCACGAGTTGCGTGCGCACCCTTTCGGTATTGCGATATTTCCAATCCAAGGGATCGACGGACCACATGATGGTGTAATAGTGGAAATTGTCGAAGGCAATGTGCCGCACACGATCATTCACCGCCCCATACGGCGGTCGCATGTTTACCGGGGACACTCCGGTCACTTTCTCGATGATCTCATGGCAGCGTCCCAACTCTTGCTGCACCTTTTCCGCCGAGAGCTTGGAGAGACTCGGATGGGACCAAGTGTGATTGGCGATTTCATGGCCTTCTGCTACGATTCGCTTGGCCACGTCGGGGAACATCTCCACGTTCCTTCCAATCAAGTAAAATGTACCCTTTACGTTACGCGCTTTAAGGGTATCAAGCAACTTCGGGGTAAGGGTCCCGTGCGGGCCGTCGTCAAACGTCAATGCCACAATGGGTGAACTGATATTGACGCTGTTATAGCTCAGCTTGACTCTCCCTGGAGTTGCAGCATCAGCTGAGGAGGATCCAGCGGTTCCTGCGATTTCCGCCGCGGCTTCGGCCAACGGCGCGACACATGTCCCCGCCACCACGGCGGTCAAAAATTGTCTCCGCGAAAAGGATCCCGGTGCACTCATGATTAAGACATACCTCGCACCGTTTGAATGATCAGACAAGGAAACTCCTCGTGGAAATGCATTTCCCTTGCAACCCGGAATACTTGCGGACTGTTTGCCCGGCGGCCAGCGATAGCGCATCGTCCGCACGGGCGGAAGGCCTGCCCTTCTTGATCAGCGTCCAGCGCTTGGTCAGCGTCCAGCGCTTGGAATTATCTGCCTCATTCTTCTTCGCCGATTCAAGGGATCGAACGGTGATCTCAAACTCTTCCAAATCCTCCTTGGTCCAACCGCGCCGTTATCTCACCCACGCGGCCGCGTCTGGCATATCGGCGCATGCCTTGGGGCCGAACTCAACGAACTTCTCAAGCGCAGCCGCATCAAAGCCGCCCGCTTTGGGCGCAGAGGGATTTGATTCAACAACGTCATTTTGGTTCATTGTTTGAATGAGGGAGTGACAGGGAGCGTCGCCAGGGGGTGTGCCCAGCGCGAGCAACTTTGATGGAGCAGACCGACAGCTTGCATGAGGTGTCAAGGCGGGGTAAAGCAGATATGTGCATTCGCTGCTCTTTCTCGCCCTTGCCCTCCTCGCTGTTGTCAACGCCGCGACGGCATCTGGACCGGTTGAATTGAGAGACATGAGCGGCACGCTGGTCGCCGTGGCTCTCCTGTCTGGCAATGGATATGTGGTGAATGACCGGTCCGCCCGCCAGATCGGCCGGTTGGCCCCCTCGGGCCCGGATGCTTGGGTCGTGCATTTGCGAGGGGTTGGACGCATTCAAGCGATGCGGCAGGGGTCAGGCTGGCGGCTATCAAACGGAGCCAGCGTCAGCCGGGAAGGGGATGCCCTGCGGGTGCGCCATGCCGATGGCCGCACCGAGCGATTGCAGGGCGATCCGCTGCCAGCCCTCGCCGTGGCCGCGCAATAAAGGATGGAGGAGGTATGATGAAAGATTGGTTGGCAATACTCCTCGTCGTGACCTATTGCGCCGCCCTCGTGGTGGCCTTCTTACTAAAAGCGTTGGCCGTTCTCGTTGTCATCGGGTTAGTGCTTTTGATTCTCCTCATTTAGCGGGCTGCGAAAACCTCCTGGTTGCTCCCGGTGATTGCTTGATGTTATACGAGCCTGAGGATGTTAGAAAGGAACCGCACAGCTTCTTCCTGCTGCTGCAAATTCTGGCGGGCAAGTTAGCCCCTTGGCCATCTTCTTCAGGGCAAAATCAAATTGCCGCTGGGCCGCTCCCGCGATTGTAGCGCGGTTTGAAGCGACATGGAGGAGCCTTTCACAGTCGGGGGTGCGCCCCTGTTTTGAAATGGTGATAATCACGTGACGATTCTTGGCAAAACAAGGGAGTGCGGATCACGGGCAGCCATGATCGAGAGGCGCCGGCAGGCCAGCTCGGGCGGCTACTGACCTGCTCCACCTTTCGCCGTCGAAAGGTTCACTTTGGAGATCGGCGCTGGTTTTCCATTCGCCAGAATATCTTCTTTGAGCACATGTAATTCACGATTAGGACCAACGACAAAATCGCGCAACCGAAGCCAATCGAGTCCCCGGCCCTCGGCGCGCGCTGCATTGCCAATATTGGATTCGTCCACAAGAATAAG
>CAZSPO010000585.1:0-2203 GCA_964608775.1 uncultured Chthoniobacterales bacterium
AAGGCCTCGTAATCGAACCGCTCGTCCTCCTCCTCTTCCTCGTGCCACCCTGATTGAGGACAGGCCCCGCAAGCCGGGCAGGCGTGGGCTCCGGCCTCCACTTCCTCGCCGCAAACCGGGCAGTCACCGGGCGGGTGAAAGGTCATCGGTTAAAAAAGTGCTGCCTGCACGAATTGTTCGGCCACAACCGGAGCGGCAGGCTGACGACCGACCGCAAAGGTGGGGCTGCATTCCCGTTGGCTGGCGCAGAACAGCTCCAGGGACCCGGCGGCCGCGCCCAGCACCTCGCGAAAGGTGCCGCACGCCAGCTCGGGCGCATTACAATCGCGGCTGAGGTGGCCCAGGATAAATCGAGTGGGAGCCCCGAGTTCGAGGAGTTGCCGAGCGACCTCGGCGGCGGCCCGGTTTGAGAGATGCCCGTGCCGACTCAGGATGCGCTGCTTTACGGACCATGGCCGTTTGGTATCTTCTTGGAGCAATTTTTCATCGTGATTGGTCTCGATCAGCAAGGTGTGCGCCTGTCGGACGCAATCCAATGCCAGCCGGGTCGCATACCCCATATCGGTCAGGATTCCGAGCGCCCCCGTCCCATTGGCCAACAGATAGCCGACAGGATCGACGGCGTCGTGGGGGACCGAAAAACTTTCTACCTCAATCGAGCCGATGGAGAAGGTCTGGCCCGTCTGGAAAATCCGCCAGTTCTTATGATGCACCATCTGTTCGCGCCGCAGCACTTCGGCGGTGAGCGGGTTGCAGACCACGGGCACCTCGTATTTTCGACAAAAAACCGCGAGCCCGGCGCAATGATCGATGTGCTCGTGCGTGAGCAAAATGCCGTCGAGCGAACCCGGCTCCAGCCCGAGCGCTTCCAGGCGGAGCCGGAGCTGCTTGCCGCTGAGCCCCGCGTCGATCAGGAGATGGGTCCGACCGTCGCTGACCAAGGCCGCATTGCCAGCACTGCCGCTGCCGAGGGAGGTGAACGCCAACATCGGTCCATCATGCCACGCCTCTCCCACGCGGCAACCGGAAAGCCGTCCGCACCCAAGAAAACGATTCCGTCTTGACCGCAGCAAGCGGGACGCGGACGGTGTCAACATGTCGAACTATCGTCCGCAGATCACCCGGGTGACCCCTTCCAGCGGTTCCGCCGCCTCCAAGCTCAAGGCGGGCCGCGAGTTATTGAACCAGGAAAAATTCGAAGAAGCCTGGGCCGAATTCGACGCCGCTGCCCGGGCCGAACCTGGTGACCGCAAAGCCCACCTCTTCTGTGCAGCGACGTTGGTCCGCCTGAAACGGTTCGATGAGGCTATCGCCCATTGCGAAGAGGTGCATCGTATTGACCCGATGAATATGCAGGCTTACCTGCGCCACGCCCGGGCGTTGCTCGGGAAAAAAGAATGGGCGGCGGCCCGTGAGAAAGTGGAGACCGCCCTGCGGATCGATCCGCAATCGGCTTCAGGCCATTTTTTCCTCGGTTACCTGGCGTTCTCAGCTGGCGAGTATGATCAGGCTCGGGAAGCGTATGGCAAGGCGCTCCTTTTGAACCCGCGCATGGTGCGAGCCCGGATTGAGCATGCCCGCGTTTCCATGCTCCAAAACCGGCTGGACGAAGCGTTACGCCAAGCCACTGCCGGGGTGCGGATTGATCCTCGCAGCGGGATTGTCCAGGAAGCCCTTGGTCGAGTCTGCCTTGCGCGGGGCGAGCACGCCGCTGCTCTGGAGGCTTACGAACAGGCCATTGCGTGTGGTCGCCAAAGCTCCGACGAAGCCCACATCGGCTTGGCGGAAGCCGCCATCGGCCTGGAACGTTACGATGTCGCCGACAAACATCTCCGCCAAGTCGAAGCCTCGGCCCGTGGCCAAATCCGTCTGCAACGGGTCTGGGGCGACCTCGAATATGCGCGGGGCGAATTCAGCCTAGCGGTCGAACAATATCGGGCCGCCCTGATGCTCGCAGCGAAGGAAGGGGCGAAGATCTCCCCCGCTTCCGAGGCCCTACCGGAAACCGAGGATCCCGCAGTTTGGAAAACCCTCGCCGACCAGCTCCGGGCCGACCTCGAAACGGTGCGCCAACGTGAAATCACCCACGAAATCCCTAACGAACCAGGCGACGAGTGAGGATGGGGTCAGTCCAAGATTTCTTGAATGCGGCCCTGGGGCGCTTGATGCCTCTTATCTCGGCGTTCGACGGCAATCCCCACAG
>CAZSPO010000586.1:0-2202 GCA_964608775.1 uncultured Chthoniobacterales bacterium
TTGTGGTGCTGGCGGCGTTTGCCGTCGGGATCGGCTTGGCTTGCGAACCGTTGCTCGCGGTGATGGAACGGGCAGGCGACCAGTTGCTCGACCCGATGCGCTATATCGACGCGGTGCTCGGTTCCCGAAGTTAACCCGGCAATATCAATCCCATGACCCTTTCCAAAACATCCCTTTCGTGGTCGCGCTGGCTGATTCAATTCGGTCGCTTTGCCCTCTTCTACTTGCGCGAGGTAATCCTGAGTAATGCCCGGGTGGCGCATGATGTTCTCACCCCGACGCATCATATGAAGCCGGGATTTATCGCGGTCCCCCTTGCAGAGCTGAGCGACCGGCAGGTGTTGGTGCTGGCTAATTTGATCACCATGACACCGGGGACTCTGAGTCTTGATGTCTCCGATGACCGGACCACACTCTATCTTCACGCCATGTATGTAGAAGACGCGGAGGCGCTTCGCCGGGAGTTGGTGGAGCTTTATGAAAATCGGATTCGGGAGATTCTATGATGCATCCAATCTGGGAACAACTGCCTTGGCTGGCTCCGGTCTTGTATATCGGCTTGGCGCTCGCCTTTCTCCTAGCCGTCGCGCGGGTGTTGATTGGCCCGAGCCTTCCCGACCGCGTGGTCGCCCTCGATCTGGCTCTCGCCATCGTGCTTTGTTTTGCGGCCATCTACGCGGCAGTGACCGGGCAGTCGCACTTTCTTGACGTGGCCTTGGTGATCGCCGTGATCGCCTTTATCGCCACCGTCGCCTTGGCGCGTTACATTGAGAAAGGAGTCAACCAAGCGCCATGATCACGGCTGTTCTCGGAGGGGCGCTCTTGTTGGTCGGCCTTTTCTTTGTCTTGGTCGCCGCGTTGGGGTTGGTGCGGATGCCTGATTTTTATAGCCGAACCCATGCGGCTGCCAAAGCCGGCGCTTTTGGTGGTAGTTTGATTCTTCTGGGGGTCGCCGTGCTGTTTGCGACCTGGGGTGTGGCGGTCAAGGCCGTCTTGGTGATTCTCTTCTTCTATGCCACGACTCCTGTGGCCGGCCATATGATTGGGCGGGCGGCTTACTTGGCCCGGGTGCCCCGGTGGCCCGGCACGGAAATCGACGAGCTTGCGGGCAAATACGATTTAACCCGACGCCACCTAGCCGGTTGGCGGCAAGCGGAAGAGGACCGCAGCGATCAGGGGACGTAGAAGAGCTTATTGGTCCATGGGCACTTCACCAGCGTGCCCTTGTCTAATCCGGCGACATCCACGTAGTCTTGAGCACTTGGCTGGTGTGCCATTGGCGCTCGGAGATGTAGACCGCCAACCTCGGCCGGTCCCCTAGCCGGTTTTCATCAATCGAAGCTCCCCGGACAGAAGGACCGTTTTCGGGCTCGCAGGCGGCCCGTATTCGCGACGCGCCCATTTGCCCACCACCACATCGACCGCTGCCGCCCCCAATTCATCGTAGCGCTGGTCAATTCCCTGATGCGGAACACCTTCTTTACTGGGGGAAGTGTCCAGATCAAAGTAATCCACTTCCCGAGGCACCTTATACCCGGCCTCTTCGATGGCGCCAATCAGCTTGGGGGCAAGCCCAATCACCACCTCGATTTGGTGCTTTGCAATCCAAGCCCCCAGCGACCTCACCTCCAAGTCCCGCCCCATCTGCCACATGGGCGCCGTTTTCATCCCCGCATGGCTCCGGCAAAATTCGTAATAAGCCGCGTGCCAACGCCGCCCGATCCGGTCATCCGACATCTCGTTCAGTGCTAGGCCGATCCGTCGCTTGCCTGATGCGTGAAACCAGGACATCGCGTCTAACATTGCTTGATAGTGGTCGTGCGACACCCGGTCGATTGCGGGCGACTCCAGTGAGTAAGCAATGGTTACTGTCGAGAGGCCTGAGAAATCAAAATCCAGGGTCGTGTGCGCGGTGGGAAGAGGTGGGATGATCAATCCGTGAATGTTTCGGGCCGCGAGCACCTGCCGGAAACGCCCAAGCCCGAGGCCCAGGGGGCGTAGCGAAAAAACCTCCGTGCTCATACCGAGCGCCCGCGCCCGCTGCGCCATCCCCCCGAGCATGGAGCCCGAGAGCGCCGAGCGGGGGGACTCAGGCGGGGTGAGCAGATCCAGGATGGCGATGATCGTTCCACTCTCCCCAGCCCGTCTGCGGAGGCGGGCCATGTGAAGGCTTTGCAGCGGGTCGGGGGAGTAACCCAGCTC
>CAZSPO010000587.1:0-2189 GCA_964608775.1 uncultured Chthoniobacterales bacterium
CGGTCGCCAAGCTCCGTCCGCCGCTCGGACATCGATCTGGGCTCCCCGAACGGGATCCGAGGTGCCCGCCCAAATTTGTCCTTCCCAGTGGGCGAGATGGCTGACCCGCCCTGGGGGTCCGGTCGGTGCGGGGGCCGACTCCCAACTTCCATCTGGGTTGACGACCCATAGCGTGCCGTCCTCCAACACCCGCATGGCTGGGGAACTCTCGGTGAGGGTCGCCCGGATCAGGGGGGGATCAGCGGGAGAAAAATCATCAAAGCCGCCCGCTTCATGGCTCACCGCCGAAAATCGACTGAGGGGGGTGGTGAAATGAAGCCGGACTCGTTCCCCGTCGGTTTCTGCTCTGATTTGCGAGCCTGGTGCCGCCGGGCCGCTTGCTGTCTGGGTGGTTTCGGTGTGCGCCCAAACGTCGCGCCACCGGCCTTCCGAGGGATAAAATGCCTGCACCCCGGCGACGACCCGTTTGCGTGGCAGGTCCGCCAGCACCCAGGCCACGTGAAGCTGACCACCGGAAGAAAAAACGGTCCAGACGGCGAAATCCGGAAAACCGGCCGATGGCAGGAACCGAGGTTGCGAGGCGGAATGAAGGCTCATAAATACCCGAGCTCGTGTGCGGTGAGGGCGATTTCCTCACCGATTTCTTTCCCGGACTTGAATGTCAACCCGGCTTCCGCCACCGCTCGCGCCAGGATTCCTTCGGGAAACCAGTCCCGTGTTTCTTCCGCTAAAAAAGCCTCCAGGGAGGGTTCCTTGATCCGGCTGCTGCGAAGGGCGGGGCTGCGGAGGAACTTCGGGTCGTTGCCCCCCAAGGCCAGCTCCGGACCGACATGGGCGTAAGGGGAGGTTTCCGGATGCCGCATCGCCTCAATGGCCTCCGCATCGGTTCGGATCCCGAGCCATTCGGCTAATTGCGGCAGATAACAGTCGGGGTCGGAGAGCAAATCTTCTCCTTTCAACCGGAGCGATTGCCCGGCCGGTAGGGTGCGGGTGAATTGCAAAATATTTTGGTGCATCTGATACCACCCGAGGAGGCGATCAATTTTTTGCCAGACCGCGCCGGGGCGTCCCGCCTTTTGTTTTCCCTCAACGAATTCCGTCCAGGACGAGCGGGTGGAGACCGGATGCCGGGTGAGATGGAGGAAAAACGCATCGGGAAATGCGAGATAGGCCCGCTCCAGAAAGGCCGGCTTTTGGGCGGTGACCGGGCTTTTCTCCACCCCGATTTTGGGGGCAACAAGCTCGAGCAGGTGGTCGAGGAATTGTTTGGGGGTCCAAGCCCGGCGTTCATTCAACCAACTGATGGCTCGGATGATGGAGCCAGTGGTTTGAATCCCGTCGTGAAGCTGGGCGATGCTGCGGAGAATGCCGGGCGGGCCAGCGGCATGACGTTTTTTCCGCCGTTGTTCATGCTCAATCACCTCCCCCATGCTGTCGCCCGTGAAGCAATGCAGCTCGGGGAATCCATAGAGATCGGGGTGCTCCCCGATCATCGTGCTGACCACGGAGGAAAAGGAGCGGGGCGGCGAGAGAATGATGAGAAGAGGCGACATTCAGGGGGTGAACCGTCCGGTTTCAAGGGTTTCGCGGGCGCGGATTTGGACTTCGATCGTGCAGGCTTCGCGCTCTAACATTTCGGCGACGGTCTGCACCACGCGGAGGCGGTATCGGACATCATCGCGGAGGCGTCGCAACTCTTCGAGAGTGGACTCGGCGAGGCCATGCTCGGCTGGCACGGCCTTGAGCCAAGCTTGCAGGCCGTGTTTGAAATGATCGGTCACGATCTCCATCAGGAGTTCACGACGTTTAGCGGGGTGGGGGCTGTCGGTCTTGTGGCTGGCTCCGTCCTCGCCCCCGCCGCCCTGGGCGCGCTTTTCCGCCTGTTTTTCGGGCTGTTTTTCGATGAGGGCCTGCGTCGCCTCCGCCGTCTCGGCCTTTCTTAATGCCCGGACTTCGTCCACCAATCGGCGGATGTCGTTCTCTCCAGGTTCGCTCTCCGGCTCCCCTGGGGTGAGCTCGCTGTGTCGGAGGAAGGGGAGGGCGAAGGACTCGAGCAAATGCGCTCCGGCGGTCTCCTGGCTCCGGCGGGTCCAACGTTCGCGTCCGAATTTTTCCCTGAGTTGCCGCATGGCTTCCTGGCGGCGGGCGGCGTTGGCGCGGGTGCTGGTGAGGTTAGTCGGCATGAAAGA
>CAZSPO010000588.1:0-2185 GCA_964608775.1 uncultured Chthoniobacterales bacterium
TAAAAGCGGGAAGTGATTGCGCTGCAGATTTTTGTGCAGAGCAAGGAGTGAAGGCTGGGGCGTATCCGTTGAGATACGTAACCGCCTGAACGACGCAGCTATGCGCAAAATGATCAAGCAAGCACGACTGGTTTTATGAAACAGTGGGGTTTATAGACCCGCTCCCCTCGGATACTCGCTTTCCTCTGATACTCGCTTTCCTTCAAAATCAACGACTTGCGGGAATTTGCTCTCAGAGTGCACCAAACCACTCCCCTACCCGCTCCCCTTTCTCCTGAGGCGCAGGATAGCCCCCCCCTCGGTTCCATAAAACCAGTCGTGTTTTTATAAAACAGCGGGGTAGAAGTAGCTGAACAAGTTTTCGCTTTTCCTTCCGCCGTTCCTCGGGCAGGTATGACGTTCTATCATGCCGCTTGACCCCGTCCGCTTCGTCCAACCACCCGCTACTTTTCGTCCTCAACCTCTCTTCGTCTGGAATGGCGACGTCACCCCGGCGCGAATTACCGAATGTTTAGAGCAATTCCATGCGCAGGGGTGCGGCGGCTTTTTCATTCATCCGCGCCCCGGCTTGGTCACTGATTACCTATCCGACCAGTGGTTTACTCTCTTCGGTCACGCGTTGGTCGAGGCCAAGCGGCTCGGTATGGAGTGCCATATTTACGATGAAAATTCGTTCCCCAGCGGGTTCGGCGGGGGCCACACCATGGCGACCAATCCGCTCGCCCACGCGACGGCCATTCACGGACGCATGCTGCTCGGTCCGGATGCGGTCACCGCGCATCGCAGTGGCAAGGTGCTCGCCGCGTACCAGCGCGACCAGGGCGGTGGCCTCCGGCGGATTTCCCCGCAGGCCGTCAAGAAAGCCACGCCTCAAGAACCGGTCTTTGTCTTCACCGTCGACCGCGTCCGTTCCTCGCTTTGGCAGGCCGGATTTTCCTATGTCGACCTCTGCCGACCCGAGGTGACCGACACCTTTCTCTCAACCACCCATGCCCGTTATCGTGAGCGGTTTGCGTCTGACTTCGGCGGGGCGATCAAATTTGCATTTGCCGATGAACCCGAAGCGCTCTACGGCTCCACGGGTCTGCATGGTTCCGCTTTTTTCTTGAGGGAATTCTTCCTCGACCACGGCTATGACTTAGCGGAGAAGCTAGAGGCGTTGGCGTTTGAAACGCCCTTCTCGGCAGAGGCACGATTTGATTATCAGTCAACCCTTAACCGACTTTTCACCACGCATTACGCCCGCCGCTGTCACGACTGGTGCGAGGCCGCCGGACTTGCCTTTACCGGGCATTTCATGGAACACCACTGGCCTTTTCCCAAAGGGCTCCCGAGTGCCATGGCCGCCCTCCGCTGGATGCAGGCTCCGGGCAATGACCTGCTCGCCTTTCAATTCACCCCGACCGCCCCCACAGCCGACAACAACGCCCTCTACCTTTTTAACCTGAAAGAACTCTCTAGCATCGCCTCCCAATGTGGACGGGAACGGGTGCTCACGGAATCATGCGGCGGCGGGGGCTACGACTATTGCGTCGCCGACATGAAGCCGCTCGAAGATTTGCTTCTGGCTCATGGCATTAATGTGATCAATCCGCATCTTAGCCACGAAACATTGGTCGGGGCGCGCAAATACGATTGGCCGCAAACCTTGTCCGATCATGCAGCCTGGTTCGGTTGTTACCGCCCGCACGCCGATCATGTGGGCCGAACCGCTTGGGCGCTCTCCCAAGGAGAAGAACAGTCGCGCGTGTTGGTACTGCAACCGACCATGACCGGCTGGATGCATTACCGCCCAGACGGATTTATCTGGCCCGGTGAACCGGATCCCCACGCCGCTCTCATCGCCTTGCGCGAGACTCACTTCGGCTTGTTACAAGCGTTGTTCCAAAATCAAATTGACTATGATCTTGGCGATGAATCGGTCCTCGCCGAACTCGGTCGCGTGGAAGGCCAACGCTTTTTCATCGGTCGTCGTGGTTATGATCTCGTGATCCTGCCGCCCGGCATGGAGACCATTCATCGTCCGACCCTCTCCTTGCTAACAGCCTGGCTCGAGAATAGCGGCCGACTTCTCGCCCCGTTGCAAACGCCCCCACGCATCAACGGCCGCCTGAACTCCGCCCTCCCCCATTTGCTCAATGCTCATGCTGATTTGGTGGAGCGCTTTGATACCCCGTCAGAGGCC
>CAZSPO010000589.1:0-818 GCA_964608775.1 uncultured Chthoniobacterales bacterium
CACCGGCCCATATCCGAATGGGCCTCCGGCACGCAACGGAACATCTGCGGATCTGATTAGATAATTGAACCCGAACCAGCCTCAAAGCTCACCTACCATCCCTTCACAATCCGCCCCCACAACAGGCGCTCTGTCAGGCGGATGACACGAGGCCCTAACTCAGCTGCCGCCCGCCCAGAGCGGTTGCGTCTCCAGATGGTAAAGCATTTCGCCCGCTTTCCTCACCAACAACACTCCTTCCTCTTCCCGATCCGCAAATGCCTCCACATCCACCTCCGCCGGATCGCGGTATCCCAAGTTAATTTTCTCGCAAATTTCCTGCGGAATACCCGTCGCCAACGTCACCGTCGCCCGCGGGATTTCCACGCCGTTCTCGAAGGTGCCGATCCCCTTGACATGAGTGGAATGCGCCAGAATCCCCCAGGGCTGATGCGAAAACCGCTCCCATTGCTTCAAAAAATAATCCCGACAATGATAACCGATCGCTTCTATCAGGCGACCGTGCGTCACGGAAATTTCCCGAATGTGCGGCGCATAAATAATTAATTCCCCGCCATCCGCCAACACGGGCTCCAATTTATACATGCATTTGCCCCCGACCCAAAGCTCGTCATACATCGCGGGCGCACAGGAAAGAATCGTATGAAACGGATGCGGCTTCCTCACGATATGCCGTTCCCGCGAGAGATCACTGGCAGCGTCCCACGCTGATTCGGGCGTGCCAGCGAAGCAGCCTGCGAAATGGGGTCCGTCCACGACCAAGGCGAAACAACTTTTCCGCACCGACACGAATGCCGCCGCCCGATCAACGACTCGCC
>CAZSPO010000589.1:828-2179 GCA_964608775.1 uncultured Chthoniobacterales bacterium
CCCGCCGGACCGGGGTCCATTTATTTCCAATGATCATCGGATTCGTCACAACGGCACCGAGCCAATGAAAAAAATTTAAAATTTCGGGACCGCCGATGCCGGGGAAAAGATATTTGTTGCCGCCGCTGCAGCCGACGACCTCATGAGGAAACACCGGGCCGATGATCACCAGTTCATCGTAAGCCTGGACCAACCGATTGATCCGGACAGGCACATCCATGCCGAAGCGGCCCCCGGAAAGGGCACGGATTTCCTCTTCGGGAATCACCCCGACCTGCACAAGGGCCTCGGGGTTATCCCATTCGTGATTAAAAAATCGGCAGTTCCGATAACGCTCGTTCCGTTCTTCCAATGTGATTTCGAGCCGCGCACAGATGGCGGCTTCCGACATCGGCGGATGGGTTCCCAGGGCGATGATCACATCCAACTGCGCCACCACGCCGTGGAGTTGCTCGTGGATCGCTTTAAAAACCACCCCGACGGGAGCCGTCCGGGTGTGGTCTGGCACGATCAGCAGGAGCCGCTGCCCCCGCCGCGCTTCCGATGACAAGGCCCTCGCGACGAGTTCCCGAATCGCCCCCTCCTCAATCGAGCGGCCGGGTCCCGCCAAGCGCTGCTGGCAAGGGATTGACATGTTAGATCGTCTGACTAAGAAATCCGCCATCGACCCGGAGATCGGCTCCGGTCATGAAAGAGCTGGCCCGGCGGCTTGCCAGGAAGACCACCGCCCCGCCGAGCTCACCCGCCTCGCCGAACCGCCCCATCGGGGTGTGCCCGAGAATCGCTCGCGCCCGCGCGGTCGGCGTTCCGTCCTCTTCAAAGAGCAACCGCCGGTTTTGTTCAGCGGGGAAAAAGCCGGGCGTGATAGTATTGACCCGCACTCCCTGGGTCGCCCATTCCCGTGCCAAGAACTGAGTCAGGCTGACCACAGCCGCCTTGGCCGCTGAATAACTGATGACCCGCGAAAGCGGCACTTCTGCGGAAATGCTGCTGATATTGATGATACTCCCGCCCCCGGCCGCCGCCATTCGCGGCCCAAACACCTGGCATGGCACCAAGGCTCCCCCGACAAGATTCAGATCGAAGCTCTCCCGCCAATCCTCCGGCGTGATGGCTTCCACCGGACGGGATTCGGTCACCGTGACCTTTGGATCATTGCCGCCCGCCGCATTCACAAGCACTGTGGGGGTGCCCCAATGCGCTCCGACTGCGTCTGCGGCGGCTTCGACGCTGCTGCGATCCGAGGCGTCTACTGGAAAGTAAGCGCCATGGCCACCCGCCGCGACGATGGCAGCGACCCGGGCTTCCCCTCGTTCCTGGTTTCGGCCCAGCACAGCCACGCGGGCTCCGG
>CAZSPO010000590.1:0-2173 GCA_964608775.1 uncultured Chthoniobacterales bacterium
GTTTCATTTCGACCGGGTGCCCGAAGTGTTGGCGGCGGTGGTAAAGTCCGGCGGTCCTTTCCCCCAACGGCTCGTGCCTCAGGCCGCAGCCCGGTTGCGAGTCATGGTGCGGACGGCGCTCGCCCGTCGGCGCGAACCCGCACAGGCGTTGGATTCTCTTCGAGCCGATCAACTCGGGATGGAACTAGCGATCCTCACCTTGTCGGATTGGGAAGCCGAGGCCGCTCCGACCGCTCCGGTCGGACCGGTGGGTCGGGTGCCGGAGATGTTGACTTGGTTGACCCATCATCTTCACGAAGGAGCGGGCATCGACCTGTTGGCGCGGCAATTCGCCCTTTCACCCGCCCACTTGCGCCGGGTTTTTCATAAAGCCCTCGGAAAAAGCCCCCGGACCGTCTTGGAAGGGCTGCGGATGCAACGGGCGGCAGAATTGCTGGGGGATGGCTCGGAAAAATTGGAAGGAGTCGCGTCCGCCTGCGGTTACAGCAGTGCGAGTGCGCTTTCGCGGGCCTTCAAGACTTGGTATGGCCGACCGCCCGGCGCTTCCCGGCAGAGAGGTGCCCCGCTTTGATGGGACCGCGATTCAAGCGGATTGTTTTCCCGGAAGTTCAAAGCGTTTGCCTGGCTGGCATCGCCGTGGTCAGAGGGCGGCACCGATTTTGGTAAGGTGGCGAAATCGGGGTGGGACCAATCGAGGTGGCTGAAATTCGCTTGTTGAAACCAAGGTTGGATCATGGGTAGGAGGGAGATTTAACGTCCAAGGTGACTCACTTGAGTCGGTATGGTTTGAACCCGCAGAGGATGAGGTTATCGCGCCAAAGTGTCGCGATTCTTTTCTGCCCAACAACCGAGTTGGGTCGCGCGATTTTCCGCAAGCGAGTCGACGCAAGAGAAAAAAGCGCCGAGACAGGGGCAGGCAAGCCGGTAGAACTGTTGGAGCCCCCGCTTTTCTACCGTCACAATCCCGGCGTTTTTGAGCACGGCTAGGTGGCGGGAGACCGTGGAAATATCGGCCCCGACGAAGCGGGTGAGATCGGCCACGCAAAGCTCGCCGGATTCGAGCTGTTCGGCGATCAACAAGCGAGAGGGATGGGCGAGCGCCTTGATGACTTCGGCGCGACGGACCGCACGCTGTCGGTGGCGGGCGGCGGCAGCGGTCTCCATGATGAAATCGGAACTAGCGGAAGAAAGCGGCTCGGTCAAGGCGGCGCACTTTCCCCGCTGGACAAGGTGGGGAATCGGCAACAAAGGTTTCGCTTGCCGTCCGCCACCCCGCCAGTGAGAGCCGCCCATGATCCATCGGAAGATTCCGCCCGCTTTTTTGAAGCGCAGGTTGAGCTGAGCGAGTCTTTTGAGTCCCTTGAGTTTCTTGGCCCCGCTGAAGTGAGAAATCGGCCCCGGCCGCGATTCCGCACGGGGCGTCTCGCGCTCGGGGCGATCGTATTGGGGCTCCTCCTTGTTTTGGGAGGAGGGGCTTTGCAGAAGCGGTATCTGAAGACGAACCCCTTTTACTTTGATCCCGTCGGCTACTTGAGTTTGGCCCAGGATTTAGGGCGGGAAGTGGAGGAACAAGGCCGATGGGCTGTGGCCTGGGCAGAATGGGAGACGGGGTTGTTCCCGGGATATACCGTCCCCTTGATCCTGCTCGCTCCCGATCAACTGCGACATCAGACCCCGCATTTGCTCGTCGTGTTGCCGATGGTTGTGGCGGGTTTGCTGGTGCCCGCTTTCAATGCAAGCCTACGGGGCACGGGCGAACTTGCATGGGAGATGCCCGGCCCGCTTTCGTGGAATGCGCTGATTGGCTTTTTGCTGGGGTGGGCGCTGAGTGGCATTGTGATGCTGATAGATAGTGATCTGGAAACCCCGTTTATGCTGGTTAATGTGTTGGCCACGGTGAGCTATAGCACCTTGGTCGGGTGGCTTTCGGCCTTGGGCTTTGAGGTCGCCGCCTAAGATGTTGATCTTAAAACTCGGCGGCGCGGCCATCACCGAAAAAGAGCGTCCAAATACGGCCAAGCCGGGGCAAATACAAGCAATTGCCCGTGTTTTGGCGCAGTATGGCCAGCCGATGATCCTCATTCATGGGGCGGGGTCGTTTGGGCATGTCATCGCCAAAGACTACGATCTGGCAGGGGGCTACCACAACGAAAAGCAGCGCGAGGCCTTGCCG
>CAZSPO010000591.1:0-2166 GCA_964608775.1 uncultured Chthoniobacterales bacterium
CCGCGGCGAGGCCGGGTTCCGCGCGGCCGAGACCGAGGAGCTGGAGCCCTCGCCGCGCTCCAAGCACCCTTACCATCTCCCGGGGACCTCCCCGAGATCGCCTCCTTGCCGAAGAGCGGGCCGTCCGTGCTGATTTTTTCACCTCACCCCGACGACGAAGTGATCATCGGAGCGTTGCCCCTTCGTCTACGTCGCGAATGGGATGCCCGGGTGGTGAATGTCGCCGTCACCCTGGGCAGTAACCCCGGTCGGCAAACCGCCCGCCGCAAGGAGTTGGCTGCCGCCTGCGATTTGCTGGGGTTTGATTGCGTCGAACTGGGCGGCTCGCAGGTAACTCCGGTGGCCCGACAGAACGAACCGGGTCGGTGGCGAGGATTGGTCGAATGCGTGGCCGCGTTGTTAGAAACGCATCGACCCGCCTGGATTTTCCATCCCCACCTTCGCGATGGCCACCCGGCTCATGTCGGGACGGCGCTCCTGGTTCGCGATGCCTTGGCGCTTTGCGGCCCTCTCTTCGCCCCTACCCGAAGGGTGGAGACCGAATTCTGGCATCCCATGACCCATCCGAATCTGCTCGTTGAATCCTCGAAGGAAGAGGTGGCGGTCCTCATCTGCGCCTTGGCTGCGCACGCCGGGGAGGTCGTTCGCAATCCCTACCATCGATTACTACCCGCTTGGATGCTAGACAACGTCCGGCGAGGAGCGGAACGGATCGCGGGGCCCGGAAGCGCCGTCCCCTCCATGACTTTCGGCACGCTCTACCGAGCCCACCCCCGCCTCGCCACCCCCTGGCTGGCGGTCGGCGAGTCATTTCCCCTATGATCCCGGTTTGCTTGATCTTTTTGCGCAGGGCTTTGTCGTTCAGGCGGTTCCGTATCACAACGGATACGCCCCCGCCTGAACTTCGCGTCCCGCCCAAAAATTTGCGGCGCAACCCCTTCCTGCTCTTATGAAACAGGGGGGGTGAAAGAGAACTGCCAATCGGCCAAACGCCGACTAATCTCGTCGACAACCCGTTGTTCCTCCGCTTCTCCCTGGGCGGCGAAGGTGACGCTAAATCGGACGTAAGCACCCGCATCATCCCATGGGACGGTAGAAAGCAAGTGCTCAGTGATCAGCCATTGCGAAAAGGCTTCACCACTATCAAAGGTCACCTTACCACCGGGACCTTCGGCTGATTTGGGAGCGGCCACATAGACAAAGAAGGAGCCCTTCGGTTTCGACACCCGAAAGCCCAACGCAGCGAGGGCCGGGACGAGCAAATCCATGCGCCGAGAGTATTTTGCCGCGATTTGAGCGGTGATTTCCGGATGATCAAATGCATAGGCGCTGGCATGCTGAATCCCCAGGAACTGTCCCGAGTCGGTATTGTCTTTCACGTCGCCGTAAGCCTTCACAAGCAGCGGGTTCCCCACCACAAACCCGCAGCGCCATCCCGTCATATTGAAATTCTTGCTGGTGGAATGGAGTTCAATGCCGACATCCATTGCGCCGGGCGTGGCGAGAAAGCTCAGCGGCTTGCCTTCGAAGACCAGGGCAGCATAAGCAAAATCATGGATCACCACCAACCGGTGGGCTTTGGCAAACGCGACGACCTTTTGAAAAAACTCGGGGGTCGCACTCGCGCCCGTGGGGTTGTTAGGATAATTTAACACCAACGTTTTAGCCCGGGCCAACACCGACGCAGGCACGGTGTCGAGGTCCGGGAGAAAGCTGTTTTCTTCCTCCAACTTCAGATTAAACACCTCGCCTCCATAATAGGCGGCATGTGTCCCGAAGACCGGGTATCCGGGCACGGTCATGAGGGCGATGTCCCCGGGGTTGATGAACGCAGCGGGCAAGATCGAGAGGGCGGCTTTGCTGCCGATGGAATGAATCACCTGGGTGGCCGGATCGACTTGGACCCCGCACATGCGGTCCATGTAACGGGCGGCGGCGGCCTTTAAAACGTCGTCGCCGTTGTCGGAATAGCCGCGATTAGCCGGTTTGCCTGCCTCTTCGCAGAGAGCCGCAACGATTTCGGGGAAGGCCATCTCATCAGGCTCTCCCACTCCCATATCGATCAACTCCACATCGGGCCGGGCCTCTTTTGCCGCCCGTTTGGCTCGCTTGATTTTTTCAAATTTATAAAGAACTTAGAGTCTATTGATGTAATCTTTAAATTTT
>CAZSPO010000592.1:0-2160 GCA_964608775.1 uncultured Chthoniobacterales bacterium
GTCCTCGCTTATGACCGCGCTCAGCAACCGGGGGAACGCCGGGTGACCCGCTGGAAAATCCACGCCTCCCGCCTCGACTCCGGTCTCACACCCGAACACCTTCCCGTGGATACCATCGGCGAATTTCAAATCGAACGCATCACGGTCGAACGCCTCGCATGAGCACGCTTCCCTGGCCCGTTTTCTGGGCGCACATCCCCGAACAAGACCGGGGTGCCATCAGCGAAATCCTCACCGAACTCCTCTCCACGGGCGTGCTCCTCGGACGCGAAGGCCGGGGCCGCAGCCTCTACCTCCTCGCCCGCGATTACGAAAAAGAACTCACCGAATACCTCGCCCCCCTCCAAATCGACCTCCGCAGCGATCCGGAAAATCAAATCCTCCAAGCCCGCCCCGTCGCAGGCGAATGCGGTCTGACCGCCCGTTTTAACAAGGCCGAGACCCTCGTTCTGCTCACGCTTTGGCGCATCTATGATGATGTCCGAATGACCCGGGTGACCGAGATCGTGACCACCACCCCCGGTGCCTTGTTTGAAAAACTCCGACTTTTCTTTGAAAAAATCATCCCCCCGACCGAGAGCCAGCTCGACCGTATCCTCCGACGTTTCCGCAGCCTCCGGCTGATCGCCCTACCGCCCGCTGTTGAGTCCGGTCGTTTCGCCGATCTGCCGATTGAAATTCTCCCCACGTTGCCCCGGGTGATTCCGTTTGAGAATGTCGAGGCTTGGGAACAGCAAGCCGCCCTTTACCAAGAGCCCGCCGCCTCTGCTTCGGGGAATGAAGGCGAGGAGTCCTCGGAGGAAGAGACCGAATGAACGACCGCCGCATCTCCCTGAGCCGAATCATCGCCGTCCATTGGTATGGCTTTCGTCAAATTCTCGATGTCAGTGGCCACACCCTCATCGCGGGCGCTTACGGCACGGGCAAAACCGCCCTGCTCGACCTGATCCAATACGTCCTCCTCGGTGGCCAACATTGGCGACCCAACCGGGCCGCAGCCGGCAACGCCCGGAGCCGGTCGCTCGTCAGTTACTGCCTCTGCGATACCAACACCACCCGCAACGGCGAGCCGCACTACACCCGGCCCGGTGGGGTGACCTTCGCCGCTCTCGAATTTTCCTGGCCGCAATCCAGCTTGGAACGCCGCGCCGGCACCGAACCCCGCCGCGAGACGTGGGGGATGCGGATTGAATTCGCCAGCCCCACCGCCGAACCGCGCACCACTTGGTTTTGCCTGCCCGAACGACTCTCCTGGGAGCAGATGGCTCCCGGCGAACGTTTTCTGAGCGAGGAAGATTTCCGGGCCTGGGTCCGCGCCGAGTATGGACGCGAATCGCTCTTTGCCCGCCAGATCGATTACCTGGAAGAGATGGGGGCCCCCACGCATCTTTATTTCGAACAAGCGGCTTTCCGCCGGACGCTCCCCAAAGCGATCGCCTTTGAGCCCGAGGAGAATGTGGAGAAATTCATCCGCGAATTTGTCCTCGAAGCCAGCCCGATTGATGTCCGCGATGTCCGCCTCGCGGTCGGCGCTTATCGCGAGACCCAGGCCACGCTGCTCAATCAGGAAGACGAAGCCGCCCAACTCCAAACCGTCTGCCGTCACCACGACCGCTTCCGCCAGGGCCATGAAGAAGCGGCCATTTATCAGCACGTCGAAAAAACGCTCGAACGCGAACAGGAAGCCGAACGCCTCGACCGCCAGGAGAACGAACTGGCCGCGCTCCACGCCAGCTTTGCCACCGCCCGCGAAGGTCTTGCCCAAGCCGACCGCCGTCTCGCCGAACTGAAAGCGATCATCGAAGAAACCCGCCTCGCCGTGCAAAACGATCCGGATGCGGTGAAGTTGGAAGGGTTGCAACGCGAAAAAACCGGGCTCCAACACGAGATCGAACGCCTCGAAGCCGCCCAACGCGGTCTGCGCGATCAACTTGCCACCTACCGCCTCCGGTGGGTCGACTGGTTGCAAGCCGGGGACACCCTGCTGGAACGGGACCCGCGCTGCGCCCCGCTCGCTTCCCTGCTCGCGGTCAATCCCGCCCTGCTCGAAGGGCTCGCCGATCCCGATCCCTCCACCGGACGCACGCACCTCCCTGCTCTTGCCGAGCGGTTTCTCGAACTTCGCACCGAGGCCGCCGCCCTGCTCCAACAACTCCGCGC
>CAZSPO010000593.1:0-2157 GCA_964608775.1 uncultured Chthoniobacterales bacterium
TGCGGTCCCGCCCGTGCCAGCTGGTTGACCGGTTGCTTTCCCTCCCAGACCAGCGGCATCGGCAATGGTGGCAAAATCCATGCCCACCTCCCCGACCTCGGGCAATGCCTGCGCGCAGGTGGATACGATGTCGTTCATGCCGGCAAGTCTCACACCCTACGCTTTCCCGATCTTTGGACGGACACCCTCTACAACGGAGGCCATGGCATTGGCGCGGGTGGAGGCGAGTTTTACGATGCCCCCAGTTGCCGTGCAGTGGCGGATTTTCTGGAATCCCGCGACTGCGACCGCCCCTTCTACCTGCAAGTCGGAATCACCAACCCCCACGACTTTTGCCAGTTCCTGCACTTCCACGAGGATAACCGCGGCGAGGATTTTAGCACCTTACAATGGCTCCCCGAAGCCACCCTGCCACCGCTACCGGAAAATTTCGTCATCTCATTTCGCGAGACTTTGCTCCAAATCGGGCTCCACCGCGGCGGCATCGCTGTGCCGGTGAATCCCAAGGTTTCCGAAGCCGTTCAACATTGGTCCGAGGCCCATTGGCGCTGGGCGGCTTGGAATTACTACCGCTACGTGGAACGGGCCGACAACGACCTGGCATTCATTCTCGAAGCCCTCCGTCAAAGTCCCTACGCCGAGGACACCCTCATCGTTTTCAGTTCCGACCACGGCGAAGCCGTTGGCCGCCACCACAACGTGCAAAAAAGTTCGCTCTATGAAGAAGCCATCCACGTCCCCTTCATCGTAGCCGAGCTGGGCAGCCGCTTTGGCATCCCCAAGGGGACGGTCGACCGCACCCATTTCATCTCCGGCGTCGATCTCATGCCCACCCTGCTCGACTACGCAGGAGTAACCATACCGAAGACAGTCCACGGCCATAGCTTCAAACCCTTGATCACAGACCCATCCTCACCCTGGCGCGACTATGTTTACATCGAAAACGCCGTGTTGGGACGCGGCCTCATTCGCGGGGATTACAAATACATCACCGAATACCTCCTGGAAGACCAATCCCCCCTCCAACCCCCTGCTTCAAAGACCCACCGGCTGGGCCGCGAGAACCTCTTCGACCTCAAAAACGATCCTCACGAGACGCGTGACATCGCCGACCAACACCCCGACATCATCGCCACCTTCCGCGCCCTCCTTGCCGAGGTCGAGGTCCCCTTCACCAACCCCGACTACCACCCGCGCATCGCCGCCAACGCACAAAGCAGCGCCCGCCACATGGAGCGGGCGAAAACAATCTGAACAGAAGATGCCAGCGAAAAAGCCAAACTTACCGTTTGCCCGCTTGCTGTCCCACGTCGAAATCACCCGCGATATAGCGATGCAGAACACTCGATATCAACGTCTGGTAAGGCATCCCATAACGGTTGGCCTGACGCTGTAAGGCACCCAGATCTCTGGCAGAAATTCGAATATTAATCCGCTTGTCTTTAATCAATGAACTCCGAGCCGCCTCTTGCAATCGTCTTAGTTCCTCTGCACTCGGCTTCCTCGCCCGAGCCAAGATCGCATCCTCTTCATTCATTAACTCTTCTTCATAGGAATCCAGTTTCATTGTCATTCTTTCAGATATTTTTTAGTAGCCTTTCGACTCGGTATGATCGTCTTAAAAAACCAAACACCCTTCGATTCCACAAAAGGAACGAGATAAACATAATCTTCAATGCGAACGTAGAGGATTTTTTGGTCCGGGTATTTGTCTTGGTTCGGATAGTCTGTAAACGCAAGCACGTCGCCACGCTCGATGTGAAAGACTACGTCCTCAAAGCCTATTCCTCGCTCAAGCCTGAGCTGGATGTCCTTTTCTTTAGACCAATCAAACACTCGTCAACTGAAGAGTGATGTGTGCCGAATGTCAACAAAAACCACTCTCACCCAACAAAACACCATGCCCTACAAACCCCAAAACACCCAACTCAAAGACTGCTGGTTTTTCCAAAACGGCTCGACGGTCCAAGCGGCCTTTATGCAATTCAATAATCTCGAAAACCCAGCCGACACGCGGAAGTTCTGCACGGTCGGCCAGGCGCGCACGACGGATCTGATCACCTGGGAAGCCCTGCCCGAGGCACTCCACTCCGACCCGGCCCCCAGTTGTGACGACCGCCGCCTGCACACGGGAAGTGTCATTGAGCACGAAGGGCT
>CAZSPO010000594.1:0-2156 GCA_964608775.1 uncultured Chthoniobacterales bacterium
CGGGTCGGCGTCGGCTCAGGCAAGCTTGGCATGGCCCACGAGCCATCCTCCCTCTGGGTCCAGAGCATCGCCGGTTTTTCGATATGAATGATCCGGGGCAGGAACCGGCCACGGGCCAATTCGGCGAGGGCAAATTTCACGCGAAACCGTTCCACCGCCAAAAAAGGGACCTCCCGTTCTCCATCGGGAATCAAAATCCCGCGGATCATGAAGCCGTCCCACGGATTCACGCTGGTCTGCGTCACCTCCACCGGCATTTGCAAGGCCTCTTCGATCGAGACCCGAGCCAATTGCCGAATTTTGTCCGATTGCACGTAGAGATTGGCAAAGAGCAACCCCGCCCCAAACAAGAGCAACGGAGCCAACAACAACCAAGTGATCCAGGGCCGGGCTTTCTTTTTCACAGAAGTCCTAGGCTACGACCAACCTGGGCAAAGGGAAAGCCCCGGTTTTGAACAGGTTGAGACGATGAAGCCCGGACCAATCCGAGGGGGGCGAGCAGGGTTGCATTGCCCCGGGAAGTGCGGGACCTTCCCGTTCGCTACCTCCTCTGCTGACCCCTCTTGATTATGCCTGATTCACCCGCTCCCTTTTCTGACAGCCAACGCGCCAAACTGCTCGCCCTGCTCAACGCCCCCTCCCCTTCCGGTTGGGAGGGGCGTGGCCAGGCGTTTTGGATGGGGGAAGCCGCCTTACTTGCCGATGAGGTTGAGCAGGATACCTACGGCAACGCCTGGGCCACGCTCTGCGGGACCGATCCGCAAGCTCCGGTCTTGCTGCTGGAAGCGCACGCCGATGAAATCGGCTTCATTGTCAAACATGTGCAGGAGAATGGATTCATCACCCTGGCCCCCATTGGCGGCTCAGACAAAACCATCGCGGCCGCACGACGCTTGCGAATTTTTACAGACAAAGCAGAAGTGCCCGGCGTGATTGGCAACACCGCCATTCACCTGCGAAACACCGACAAAGACAAGCTGCCGGAGTGGAAGGATCTCTTTGTGGATATCGGGGCTGGCTCGGCGGAAGAAGCCGCCGCGTTGGGCGTGCGAGTTGGCTGTCCAGCCGTCTATGCCGATACCGCATCGGAATGTGGGGTCAACCGACTCACCGGACGCGCCCTGGACAACCGGTTGGGGGGCTTTTTACTCCTGCGCATTCTGGAGTTGCTCCACGCGGGGGAGCGTCCACGGTCCACAGTCATCATTGGCAACGCCATTCAGGAAGAAATTGGAAGTCACGGCATTCAAATGCTCGCCCATCGATTAAACCCGGACGCGGCCATTGTCTTCGATGTCACCCATGCGACCGACACCCCCGGGATCGACGCCCGCGAACACGGACTCGTGAAGCTGGGAGGGGGGCCGACCGTTGCGCATGGAGCCGCCAACCATCCCGCGATGGTCAGTCGCCTCATTCAACTTGCTAAGGACCACGCGTTGTCGCTCCAACATGAAGCGATCAGTCGGACCACCCGCACCGATACCGATGAACTATTCGTCACCCGCGACGGGATTCCCAGCGTCCTGATTTCTCTTCCGCTTCGTTACATGCATTCTCCCGTAGAGACAGCCGACCTGCGGGATGTCGAAACCGCCGCGCAATTGGTGGCGGCATTCGCGCGGGAGTTCGAACCCGGAACACGGTTTGAAGCGCGGGGTGTCTAGGGTCGGCCCCTGATCGGGGGGGATAGGATCCGCCCGGTCAGGCGAGATGCCCCAGGGCGACAAGACCGTGGAAAGTCGATTCCGCATCGGGATCGGCGTGGCTCCAATCCCGGCAAAACGCTCCGCCTGCCACCCGCATGGCCTCCAAATAATCGAGCATCATCGACTTCTTCTGCGGCACCAGCGTCCGCATGGCAGCCGCCAAATGGAGGGCGTGCGCGGTGGCTCGGACGTCGGGGGTGAATTCCACGTCCAAATCCCGGTAGCCCCCCCGCTCGTCCTCCAGCTTTTTGAGCAAAGGAGAGACCCGTTGCAGATCAAACCGCCGGCCGAGCTGGCGCAAGACCGAAATTGCCTGCGAAGTCGCCAACAGCGAGGTTTGCCGCCTCGCATTGAGAAAGCAACCGGTCGCCTGAACGCGAAACGCCTCCAGAGCAGCCAACAAATGCTCGGGACGCGGCGGGGTTACCCTGAGTTCCTGAGCCGCTG
>CAZSPO010000595.1:0-2150 GCA_964608775.1 uncultured Chthoniobacterales bacterium
TTGATCTTTTTGCGCAGGGCTTTGTCCTTCAAACGGTTACGTATCACAACGGATACGCCCCCGCCGGAACTCCGCGTCCCGCACGAAAATCTGCGGCGCAACCACTTCCTGCTTTTATGAAACAGGGGGGTAAAGCCGGCAAGCCCCATGATAAAAATGAGCGCCATTTCCCTGGGCGTTTGATTTTTACGGACGCTCGCTTTCAGCCGAGGGCAGCGTGCGGCTGCCCACGCGAAGCCGGTGGGCCTGACTCACGTCGACATATTTTGCCGCCAACTCCCGTTGCGCCCGCCGCTCTTCGGGACGCAGCGCCCGCACGACGCGGGCGGGGAGGCCCACAGCCAACATGCCAGGTGGAATGACCGCTCCCGGCGGGACCAAAGCTCCGGCTCCTACCATCGCTTCCTCCCCAATCTCAGCTCCATCCAACACGGTCGCCTGCATGCCGATCAAGGCCCCATCGGCGATGGTGCAGGCATGCACGCAGGCAAGATGCCCAATGGTCACTTCTTCCCCGATCAACGCCGGATAATCGTCGCTCACATGGACAACCGCATTATCCTGAACATTCGACCGAGCGCCAATCTCGATGGCCTGAATATCCCCCCGCAACACGGCCCCATAAAAAATCCCGGCATCCGCTCCGATCCGCACCCGCCCGAGTATTATCGCGGTCGGTGCAATAAAAGCGGTCGCCGCCCATTCGGGGGGAGAACCGAGGAAGTGGGTAAGACGTTGACGTCGCTCGATGGTCCGGGTGAAAAGGTCGTGCACGCCATGAATTTGCCTGCCCCTTTGGATTCCAACAAGCCTGACCTCGTGATCCTTGCCGCAGGCATGGGAAGCCGGTATGGCGGACTGAAGCAGCTCGAAGGTTTCGGGCCGAACGGGGAGTTGATTCTTGATTATTCGGTGCACGACGCCATGGCCGCTGGCTTTGGCCGGTTGATCTTTGTGGTGCGCTCGGAAATTGAGACTTTGTTTCGGAGCCAGGTTGGCTCGCGGTATGAAGGGCGATTGCCCGTCTTCTATGTCTGTCAGGACGCCCCGGCCCACCAACCCGATCCCCATCTCGCGCTGCCGGGGCGAACCAAGCCGTGGGGGACCGGTCACGCAGTTTGGTGCACCCGTGAGGTGGTGGACCGACCGTTTGCCGTGATCAATGCCGACGATTTCTACGGGGCAGACGGATTTCAAAAACTGGCCGTTTTTTTTCAGGAAAACGTGGCGCGGGCTATTTTGTTGGTCGCCTTTCAGCTCGACCGCACCTTGTCCGAGCATGGCTCTGTTTCGCGCGGTATCTGCGAAGTCACCGAAGAAGGGCGTCTGCTCGCCGTGCGGGAGTGCCGAGAAATCCAACGAGACGAAACAGGTCAACTCACGGGACGTGAGGAATCCGGAGAGCCCCGGATTTTCTCTGGCACCGAATGGGCTTCCATGAATCTCTGGGGCTTTTCCCCCCGCTTTTTTTCCGCTCTGACAGAGGGTTTCGATTCGTTTATGGCAGAACGCGGTCATTCGCCTGGGGCCGAATACTATTTACCCCATGCGGTGGACGGGCTGGCTAACCATCCTGACTGGGAAATCCGCGCGGTGTTGAGCCGGGACCATTGGACGGGGGTCACTCATCCGGCCGATCGCGAACCGGTGCGAGCCTTTCTTCGCGACTTAGCTGAGGCTGACAACTACGCGGCCTTATCCCAAATGTTTTATTGAGCGAGGGCTATTTGCTCGATCGGTTTCCGCAAAGGTCTGGCCGGGCTTCAGGGAGCCGGGTCCGTTAGGGCCGGGTCCGTTAGGGCCGGGTCTGGGAGGAGACCGTAGAGGACGAGGTCGTGGGCCATTTGATTTTTCATGACGTGAGCCCGAAGAAGGCCTTCGCGTTGCATCCCGAGCTTTTCCATGACCCTGCCGCTGGCGGGATTTATGGCGAGATGGCTGGAGGTAAATTTTCGGATCGCCCAATGGGTGAAACCCCAGGCGACCAGGGCGCGTGCGGCCTCGGTGCAATAGCCTTGGTTCCAAAAAGGAACTCCGATCCACCACCCGAGCTCGGCCCGGGCATGGCGCGGCTCGCAGTGGTAGCCGACGGTCCCGAGCAGTTCGCCGGTGTCGGCATCATAGCACAGAAGCACGCCCGGTTCGCAGGC
>CAZSPO010000596.1:0-2146 GCA_964608775.1 uncultured Chthoniobacterales bacterium
CCTCCCCCCCCCGCGCGCCGGATCATCCCCAAGGTTACACCCTTTCCATCACATCCGAAGGCCTCTCCCTCGTCGGTTTCGATGAAAAAGGAGTCCTCTACGCCCTCACCACCCTCCACCAACTTCAACGCCAATCCCCCTCTGGATTGCCCGCCGTCACCATAGAAGATTGGCCGCGCTTCACGATCCGCTACCACCACGACGATGTCTCTCGGAAACAAATTTCTACCATCGATCACTTCAAGAGGGTGATTGCCCAACTCGCCGACTGGAAATTCACCCATTACACCCTTTACCTCGAAGATACGCTTCACCTCTCCTCTTTCCCCGACATCGGCGAAGGCCGCGGCAAACTCATGCCCGAAGAAATCCATGAGCTCCACGCCGAAGCCGCCAAATTCAACATCGAAATTTTCCCCACCCTCTCTCTCATCGGTCACCACGAAAATCTTCTTCGCCTCCCGCGCTACGCCGAGATGGCGACCGATGTCCCCCAACTGCCCAGCTCCCTCGACCCCCGCAACCCCCGCACGCGTCTCTTTCTCGAAAAAGTCATCCAAGACGCCTGCGATCTCTTCCCTTCCCCCTATTTTCACATGGGTTTCGACGAAACCCATGGAGTTGATGCCGACGGCTTTGTCGAACACGCAAACTGGTGCGCGGAACAACTAGTGGCCCGTGGGAAAATCCCTATCCTCTGGGGCGACCGCATCTACGGTGCTAAACATGGTTTTGGCGTCGATAAAATTGACCGCCTGCATCCCACCATTATTCCGGTCGTCTGGGCATACGGCTCCGGTGATGCGCTCGATCAACGCAGCGAAGCTTTCCACGAATGCCAGGTTTATCGCCCCACCTGGATTCTCGCCGGTTACAATAGCTGGTGCCGGTTCACACCCAATTCCCCAGCGGCATTTTCTAACATGCAAAGCTGGGCTCAAAATCTGGCCGAAACTCACGACACAGCCTTTGGAGCCAGTCAATGGGGCGACGGCGGCTACGAAAATCATCGCGATCTCCCCACCCACCTCTTCGCTGCTTGCGGCGAATTTGCCTGGCTCGGCACCGATGCCACCGACCACCTCGAAACCTTCAACGACCGCTTTCAAACGCTCTTCTACGGCGCACCGCTCCCCGTGCTCTCCACCCTCGGGCACCCGGCCACTCCCCCTTTCCAAGTTGATCCCTCCCTGCTTTGGAAAGTCCATCGTCTTCCCCATCAAAGCCTCCTTCGTCTCCTCACCGACCAACCGACGCTGATCGACCAAGTCAACGCCGACCTGGTCGCCGTAGCCGCTTTCGAGACAGAACTGGCCGAAGCCCATTCCATCGCCAAAGAGAACGTCGATCACCTCCATCATTGGCAGTCCGCCCTCGCACGCACCCATCTCCTCCTGCAACGCCTCCAACTCGCGGCTAATCACCTCGAGACGCTTCCCTCCCACGACGCCGTTCAGGCGCTCGTTGACCGCTATCATGCCACCCGCACGATCTATCGTGCCTCCTGGCTGCAAACGAACCGCCCCGAAAATGTCGAGGTCTCCCTCGCCGTCTTTGATGAGCGCATTGAGGAGTATACCCACCTGCTCGACCCCCTCCCCACACTCTCTACCCAAAAGTATCTCCCCCTCTCCCTCGCCCCGTATTGGGATAACCCGTTCCGTCTCGATATGGCCTGTGTGCCCATCGGCAAAAAAGTCCTCCAGGGTGTTCCCTATGAATTTGCTGATCGCCACCATACCCATCACGAATTTGTTGCAAACGAAGCCATTACCATTCCCTTTCCGACACGTATACCGGTCAGTGACATCCATTTACTAATTGAATGTCCCCGCCCAGCGGTCGGCCAACCGATCCCGGCCATGCACTTCGAGCTTTTGCGCGACGGGCAGACGGTCTTTTTCGAGGAACTCCTCGCGATCACCCACCTCTGCGATCATCACGATGCGTGGCGCTGCGAAAATATGTGGGCGGGCGGCGGGTTCCGCTTTGTCGACCCCATCCGAGTCTCCATTCTGACGACGCATGCAAAAATGAGTCTCCTTCGCCTCTCCCGCTTCCCTTTCGTCGGAGCGATTGAGAGTGATGCCATCCGACTCACCGACGTCGCCGGGCTGCGCGTGCGGCTTATCGGAGCCACCCTGGA
>CAZSPO010000597.1:0-2142 GCA_964608775.1 uncultured Chthoniobacterales bacterium
GGCCAGGCCCCGCCGACACATCCGGTCTGCCTCGCCGGTGCCGTAAACGTCGGCGGTCATAAAGGTGCGGATGCCGGATTCGAAAGAGAGCCGCATCAGGGCGTCGTAACGGGCGTCATCGATCGGATTGCCAAAGTGCATGAAGCGACCGCCGCTCCACATGCCGAATGCTGTTTGGGTAGGTTCCATATTAATCAAAAGTGAGGGAAGCCAAACCATCGCACACGACCGCCTCCCGCCAAGTGCAAAGCGGCTTTCCCAATTGGATGGGGGTGCAAGGTCCGGGTGCCAAAAGGTCGGGGTTTCCTCTTGCCAAATGCGGCCCCCCTCCCGGAACGTCCCGGTCATTCCATGAGTCGGCTTCCCTTCAGCCTTTTTCTTGCTTCCCGTTATCTCCGGCCCAAGCGGTCGTTTCTCTCGGTGATTACCGTGATTAGCACGTTGGGAGTGGTGCTGGGGATCACGGTCCTGATGCTGGTCATCTCGGTCATGACCGGCTTCGGTCTGGAGTTGAAACGGAAAATTATCGGGTTCGACGCGCACATGGTCGTGGTGACGCGCGACATGGGGATTCTTCCCGATTGGCGGGAAGTCCAGGCGGCTGTCGAAAAAAGACCGGGTGTGGTAGCCGCCTCTCCCTTCATGATTGGTCCGGTGATCGCCGAGTTTGAAGGCCGGATCGCCACGCCGAAAATGCGGGGGGTCGATCCGGAGAGTGAGCCGCGTATTTCTGAAATCCGCGATACGATCATCGAAGGCGCATACGATTTGGAGGGGGAAAAGACCGTGATTGGGTTTGAGCTGGCCCGGCAGATGAAGGTGACGGTTGGCGACCGGATCACGGTCTATGCTCCGAGTAATTTCGATGAATTTCTGGGGGAACTAAATGCGCTCTCCGACCAAACCCTGGACGAAGAAACGGCGGGCCGACTTCGGAGACTGGTGCTTCCCCAGGAATTGGAGGTCACCGGAATCTTTCGTTCCGGACGTTACGTCTATGATTCCGAATATCTTTTCGTGCCGATCTGGCTGGGGCAGGAGCTTTACCGACTTGGCGACGGCGTGCATGGGGTGGCGATAAAAACCGTCGATGCCTATCGGGCCGATCAAATGAAGCCTGGGGTAGAAGCCGCGTTGTCTGAAGAACGGATGGTAATGACCTGGAGTGATCTCAATAGTCAGTTTCTCGAAGCCGTCTTGTTGGAGCGGAATGTGATGTTTATCCTCCTCTTCTTTATCGTCATCGTCGCCGCTTTCATGATCATGAACACCCTGATTATTGTGACCGTTCAAAAGACCCGGGAAATCGGGATCATGAAAGCGCTCGGCGCTCGGCCATCGCAAATTATCTGGGTCTTTCTTTCCCAGGGGATGGTCGTGGGGGCGATCGGGGTCGTGTTGGGGGTGATCAGCGGGATTACGCTGGTGCATTGGCGCAATGAGGTGCGGACCTTTTTGGCGGACATTTTCGGGCTCCGCATTTTTCCTCAGGAAGTCTATCAATTCGCCGAGATTCCCGCCGAGGTGATCCCGGCTGATGTGGCGATCATTTGTGTGAGCGCCTTTTTGATTTGTACCTTGGCGTCGCTCGTGCCGGCGTGGGTCGCCGCCCGACTTGATCCGGTCAAGGCTTTGCGACAGGAGTAACGGCATCATGATGCGGCATCCGGTCTTTCTTGTTGCCCTCTTGTTGTTTGGTTCGGGCTGGTGCGCCCTCGTGTATCAGATGGTTTGGCTCCGGGAGTTTCGCCTGATTTTTGGGGCCTCCACCGCTTCGACTGCGGCTGTGCTCGGGCTTTTCATGGGGGGGCTCGGTCTGGGCAGCGCTTGGCTCGGGCCGCGTGCCGACCGTTCGAATCGTCCGCTCGGCTTTTACGGGCGGTTGGAAATTGGCATTGCCCTGGCAGCGGCGGTTAGTCCGTTCATTTTGCAGGGGGTGCAGGCGGGATACCGGGCGTTGGGCGGGGTAGAGGCGACGGGGCCGCTCCTTGGCACGGGGGTGCGGTTGGTGTTGGCGACGTTGGTGCTCGGTCTCCCGGCTTTCCTGATGGGCGGGACGCTGCCGGCTGCGGTGCGGGCGGTGGTGACGCAGGCTGACCCAGGGCGTCGGGGGCTTTCCGTGTTGTATGGGGTGAACACGCT
>CAZSPO010000598.1:0-2139 GCA_964608775.1 uncultured Chthoniobacterales bacterium
AGTCAAAT
Organism: uncultured Chthoniobacterales bacterium; assembly: GCA_964608775.1. Lineage (GTDB taxonomy): Bacteria > Verrucomicrobiota > Verrucomicrobiia > Chthoniobacterales > CAZSPO01 > CAZSPO01. Next base: position 9 of record CAZSPO010000598.1, read on the forward strand.
TGCATGCCGAGCAACTCTCCGACCAGGACGGCGCGGCATTGGCCGCTGGGTTGGCGGAGGCGAGGCAGGCTGGGGTGCGAAGTGTCGGGATCGCCTTTCTCCATGCCTACCGGTATCCGGCCCATGAAAGGGAGGCAGCCCGATTGGCGCGGGAAGCGGGGTTTGACTTCGTGCATGCCTCACACGAGGCCGGAGGGTTGCCCCGCTATGTTTCCCGGGCGGAGACCACGACGCTCGACGCCGCGTTGGCTCCGGTGATCGCCGATTATGTGGCTCGGCTCCGGGCGCAAGCTCCCGATGCCCGCTTTGTGTTCATGACAAGCACGGGAGCCTTGGTGCCACCAGAGCGGTTCACCGGTCGGGAAGCGGTCCTTTCAGGGCCGGCCGGCGGGGTGCGGGCGCTTGCGTGGTTGGCAGAGCAACAGCCCGGCATCCCCCTGGTCGGATTCGACATGGGGGGGACGAGCACGGATGTCAGCCGCTATGATGGCCTATTGGAACGGCGGTATGAAATGGAGTTGCCCGCCCCGGGCGGACGGCGGTTTCTCCGGGTGACCGCGCCAGGCCTCCGGATTGACACGGTGGCGGCTGGCGGCGGATCGATTTGCCGGTTTGACGGGGAAAAAACGGTTGTTGGCCCGGAATCGTGCGGTTCACGACCGGGCCCGGCCGGGTATGGAGGAGGAGGGCCACTGGCGGTGACGGATTTAAATTTGTTGTTAGGAAAACTCCCTTGGTTTCCATTTCCACTCGACCGCGAGGCGGCAGGGGCAAGATTAGCGTCGTTGGCAGCGGAGATTGAATCGGAGACGGGGAGACGGTATGCGGAGGAAGAGTTGGCGGCGGGATTAACCCGGATTGCCAACGCGGGGATGGCGGCTCCGGTGCGGAAGTTGACCATTGGTCGGGGAGTCGATCCGCAGGGGGACACGCTGGTGGCGTTCGGAGGGGCGGCCGCCCAACACGCCTGCGCGATTGCCTCGGAGTTGGGGATGACCCGGGTGATTTGTCCCCCTTTTGGTGGCGTGTTGAGCGCCCTGGGGATTGCCGTCAGCCATCCGCAAGCGTTTGCCGAGGAAACGATCGATCAACCGGCGGAGGCGGCTTTTTTTGAAAACCAGCTCTCCCCCTTGGTGCAGCGGTTGGAGGGGGCGGTGCGGGAGGCGTTGGGGGCGGCTCCTGCGGACGGGCGGTGGGAGAGTCGGTTGCGTCTGGAGTTGCATTATGCAGGCCAGGAAGCGCGGATCGGGCTGGAACAACCGGCAGATGGCGATTGGGTGGGAGCCTTCCGGGCGGCACACCGTAGGCAGTTCGGCTTTGAACATGGGGGACGGGCAATTCGGATTTTTGCCGCCCGGATAGAAGGGGGGTGGCGGTTGCCGATGCCGGTATTGAAAGCTCCAGAAGCCAAGCCCCCGCCCGGACTCCCGAGCGAGCAGCGGGTTTGGTGGAACGATGGTTGGCAGATGACCCCGGTGCGAACCCGACAGATTTTTCGTGAGCAAGGGCGGGTAGCAGGGCCGATGATCTTGGTGGAACCCGCTTCCACGGTGTTGGTGGAACCCGGCTGGGCAGTGGAAGAGGACAAGCACGGCAATTTAGTGCTGACCGCCCCGACGATAGAGCGGGGTGAGTCGAAAGGAGAGGAAGCCTCAACGCCCGATCCGATCCGGTTGGAGTTGTTTGAGAACCGGTTTGCTTCGGTCGCAGACCAAATGGGGGAGATGCTCCGGACCACGGCGGTCTCGACCAATGTGAAAGAGCGGCTTGATTATTCCTGCGCCCTCTTTGATGCAGCCGGGCGCCTAGTGGTGAATGCCCCCCACATTCCCGTCCATCTCGGGGCGATGGAAACCTGCGTGCGCGCCATCCGACAGGAACGGCGTGAGCGCTGGGTGCCCGGGGCGGTTTATGTGACGAACGATCCGCGGCGCGGCGGGAGTCATCTGCCGGATGTGACGTTGGTGGCCCCCTGTTTTCTGCCTGGGGAAAGGCAACCTCAGTTTTTCGTCGCCAACCGGGCGCATCACGCCGAGATCGGCGGGCTGAACAAATCTTTGCCGCCCTCATCGGGAGTGATGAAGCCATAGCCCTTCTGCTCGTTGAACCACTTCACGGTACCTGAACTCAA
>CAZSPO010000599.1:0-2137 GCA_964608775.1 uncultured Chthoniobacterales bacterium
TTCAGAAATTCAACAAATTCAAGCACTTCTGATTGTTTCTCAGGTCGGAGACCTGAGATTTCGTGAATAATTTGTTCTGCGGTGCTCATTGCTTCCAAGAGTGCTAATATGGTCAGGAATCACAAGTTCAATTTTTTGTCCATCGTCGAGCTCACTCGCGCGGCTTGTCCGCGTTGAGTGCAGCGTCTTGTTCTGTCTCTTCGACTGCTATATTCAAAGCCGAGATCAGCCCAAAGATGTCTTCTCTTTGGAAATTCAATGCAGTCATGTCGTAGCTGAGAGGAGTCATTTGGACTACTTCAATTCCAATATTCTTCTTTCCTTTTTTCTCCAAGGTATGGACTTTGATGTGTCCGCTAAATCCACTCCCTTTCGCCAACTTGATCTCTGGTGAGGTGTGAATAATCTTAGCACCAAAAGTCGCTCCCTTAAACCCTTTCGTTTTTATCTGATAGAGCATAAAGCCGCCAATCAGAAACATCGGAATTAGGAAAAGTAAAATCGTCGGGTCCATACTTTTATTTTTTACAGAACGGTAAGCTCTCACGCGGCGGCTTGCCGCCGTTGTGAGAAGCGCCTTGATATGCTTATTCTTCATTTAGAATTACTGGGATGCTCCAGTCTTCAGGTTCGAGCCCTTTCCAGTAGTCAAAAGTCATCGGGAACTCCTGACTGTGCTCTTTCGTGAACTTTCTGATCTTTTCTTTCAATTCTTCGTCTTGGCTATTTTCTTCTAACGCCTCCTCGGCAGATTGGTAGATTAGTTCGGCTAGTGCTTCCGGCTCCCAATCATGGATCTTCTGATTCGTTTCGTAGTAGCTTAGAAATTCATCAATCCGCTTTGTGTCGGCGTTGCAGATACCCCAATCTTGGGAATGCCTCTCGAGGCTGAGGTCGCTTGATAGTTTTTCTGTCCAATCGTTCTGCATATCGCCGAGGTCTGGCACGGCGCGTTAGCGACGTTGTCCAGCACCGCTTTGATATGCTTTCCTTAGTTTTTCATGCGTCTTCTTTGTGCCAGCAATAATACGATGCTTCCGAGTAATAATCCGAAGGTTGAAGGCTCAGGAATCGCTTGCAGGCTAACCACGCGGAAGCCTGTGCCTTCTGCCTCGAAATCAGGTTTGCTGCTCGCAGGGTTACTGACAGATAATCTTGTGGCCAAGTTGGCGAAGCTTCCTCCATAGCGGCGACGGTCGTCGGTCGAAACCACCTCCTCGGTCCACTCCCATACATTGCCCCCCTGATCGAATGTGCCGTAGAAGCTAACGGCCACCGAGTAGCTCCCCACATCAGTCAATCCATCGCCTGCATTCTCATGATTAGCACTGTTTGTGTTGTTCGAGTTGGGTTCATTCGCCGTGGGTCCAGAATCGCTCTGCGTAGGATAGTTGTAATAACCGCCGGTCCCGCCGCTAAGCGTCGGGTCGTAGTAGGCCGCCTTGTACCACTCGTCCGTCGTAGTGATGGCAACACCGCCCGCGTTGAAGGCCGTCGTGTTACGCGTGATGGAGCTATTGCCGGGGTTCGTCGTTCCATTCAAACTATAGACACCTGTTTCGGTCGTACTCGCGTCCTGGGGACCGCTTGGCGAGCCATTGGTCAGCCAGTTGGCAAAGCGTGCAGCATCCCAGAAAGATACGTAATTCACTGGTTTATTTTCAAATCCTGACCGCATGCTGTAGCTGTAGCTACCACTGCTGCCACTGCGGTTGATACCACCCTGCCCGCTACTCATAGCTGTGTCGTATAAGCCGTGAGTATCCGTAGCTGCTGTCGCATTCAGGAAGGCCGTGTATTGGCTGTTCGTCACTTCGTAGGTGCCGATGTGGAATTTGTAGGCCACCCCGCCGTAGCCGGTGCTGTCATCTGCATTGCCCAGATCGCCGACGAGGACTGTGTCGATGGTGATGGCGGCCGAAGCCGAGGAAGCGGCCAACAAGCCAGCCGCGATTAGGATGTGTGTTGTTTTAATGAAGGTTTTTTTCTTTTGCATATCAGTATTTTTTAAGTGCAAATTCGCGGTTTTTATGGCCGGTGGGGCCGGGGGCGTCAAGGGGAAAATGGATGGGGCTTTGGTCCCTGATTCTGAGGCATTTACGCTTCGACCTGTTCGGTGCCATGACTTGGCCTTTAC
>CAZSPO010000600.1:0-2132 GCA_964608775.1 uncultured Chthoniobacterales bacterium
CGAGGGAGCCCTACCGCCGCGCTGCACTCGAGGGGGTCATCGAGGGGGTCACATCGAGGGGGTCAGGTAACAAATCTTGACAGTTCTTTCCATTGATCGAGGAGATGCGCCCGGTGCCTTAGGACTGGCTTTTTGCGCCTTGACCGTCATCTCGGCGTGTGGATCGCCTTTGGGGAACAGCGCCTTCAGTGAGCGCCATTCGGGTCACGTTTCTTTCGACAAAGGGAACCGGGTCGCAGAAGCTCATGGCTACTTTTTCACATGGCTGCATCGATCATTCGCACCGGCGTCGTGGGCGTCGGACACATTGGCAAAATCCACGCCCGCGTTTATTCCGAACTGGATCGCGGGGCTTTTACCGCCGTTTACGACGCCGACACCGAGGCGGCTGCAGGTGTGGCGCGGAAGTTTCAGGTGCGGGCGGCGGAGTCATTGGAAGAATTCGCCACGCTGGTGGATGCGGCCACCATCTCCACGCCGACGGCGACGCATCATGCGGTCTGTCGCCCGTTGTTGGAAGCGGGGCTTTCGTTGCTGGTGGAGAAGCCGGTCACCGATCATTACGAGCAGGCGGTGGAGTTGGCCGAATTGGCTCAGGCCCGAGGCTGCGTGCTGCAAGTGGGGCATATCGAGCGATTTAACCCGGCGTTAGAGGCGTTGGAACGGTTGCTGACCCGCCCTCGGTTTATCGAAGCGCACCGGCTTTCGCATTATCCAGGTCGGGGTGTAGAAATCGGGGTGGTGCTCGACCTCATGATTCACGATCTGGAGGTGATTTTGCATCTGGTCCGCTCGCCCGTGGTGAGCCTCGATGCCGTCGGCATTCCGGTGCTGAGTCCGACCGAAGATATTGCCAATGCCCGGATTCGCTTTGAGAACGGTTGTGTGGCGAATGTCACCGCCAGCCGGATCAGTCCGGAGAAACTGCGCAAAATCCGGGTGTTCCAGGAAGACACCTATCTCTCCCTCGATTACATGGGGCAGGCGGGTGAACTTTACCGGCGCCAAGGCGGGGCCATCAGCCGGGAGAAAGTGACCGTGGAAAAGCAGGAACCGCTCCGCAAAGAGCTGGATGATTTCCTTCGTTGCGTGGCCGAACGGAGCGAGCCGAGGGTGGGCGGGTCGCAGGCGGCGGCGGCGCTCGAGCTGGCGCTGCGAATCACCCGTCTAGCGGCCGAACAGGCGGCGGTTTGATGATGAAACGTCTGTTTGTCGTGGCCGGCGAAGCCAGCGGTGACGCGCACGCGGGCGGGGCGTTGGAGGCGCTGTTTGCGGCGGACCCCGGTGGGTGGGATTGCCGAGGGTTGGGCGGTCCGCAGCTTCATGCGCTCGCGCCTGGGGTGCGGGATTGGGTGGACGACGCCGCTGTGGTCGGACTCTGGGAGGTGCTCCGGCGGTATCCTTATTTTAAGCAGCAGTTTGAAGAAACCGTCCGGGCGGTGTTGGACTGGCAACCTGAGGGCGTGTTGCTGGTTGATTATCCGGGATTCAACCTCCGCCTCGCTGCGCGGCTGCGGCGGCGGGGGTTCCAGGGCAAGCTCCTCTATTTCGTGAGTCCGCAGGTCTGGGCCTGGAACCGGAGACGCATTCCGCAAATGGCGCGTTGGCTCGATCTGATGCTCTGCATTCTGCCGTTCGAACCGGCTTTGTATGCGCCGCATGGGTTGCGGGCGGTCTTTGTGGGCCACCCTTTGGTCGACCGGGTGGCTGCCATGCCGCCGGTGGCGAGGGAAATGGATTTGGCCGCTTTGCTGCCAGGGAGTCGGGAGCGGGAAATTGCGGCGCATTGGCCGGTGCTGCTCGAAGCGGCCTGTCGGTTGCGGCAGGGGCGTCCGGCGTTGCGGTTTGAAGCGGCGGCAACCGGGGCGAGGCAAGCCGGATTGATGCGGAAAATGGCGGAGGCGGTTGGGGCTGGGGAGTGGGTGCGGGTGTCGGAAGGGGGGGCCGAACAGCTGATGCAACGGGCCACTGTCGGAGCGGTGGCTTCGGGGACGGCGACGTTGCAGGCGGCGTTGCTGGGGTTGCCGATGGTGTTGATTTACCGAGTGGCTCCCCTGACGTATTGGGTCGGTCGACGGCTGATCCAGGTGCCGTATTTGGGGATGGTGAATTTGTTGGCGGACCGGGAAGTG
>CAZSPO010000601.1:0-2132 GCA_964608775.1 uncultured Chthoniobacterales bacterium
AGCCAGAAATCGGGGGGGAGATTCGTCAAAGCCCCGCTCGCAGTCGCCCGCTGACCGGCATCGGCCAGCTCTTCCGCCGCTGCCGGGGTGGGCCAGAGTGCCACCGCCGCAATGGCCGCCAGGCCGACCCCCGCCAGCCCCAGACAAAGCGTCCGCAGTCGGGGCGCGGCCTTCGGGCACGACCAGACCCCCGCCATGAGGATGGCGGCGGACGGCCAGGCCGACATGGCGTAATAATCCTGGCGTTGACCAGCCGCCAGGACGGTTCCATAGATCAGCCCCACCCAGAGCCAGGGCAGCCCGGATCGGAAATCGCGGAACGTTTCCCGCCACCCCCGCAGGCCTTGGAACCCGACCCCGGCCAACCAGAGCCAGGGAAAAAACCAAGCCAATTGCAGCAGCAAAAATTGCCAGCGCGGCACGGCCTCCGGCAAGGGGGGCCACCGGGTGTTGAGCAGATGGCCAATTTGTTCGTTAAGAATCAACTCCCGCAAAAACCCAGGGTAACGGCTCTCCACCGCCAGCATCCACGGGAGTTGCACCAGCAAAAAAAGGACAAACCCGCGCCAATCTAACAACCGCAAAAAGGGCCGACGACAATCGCGCCAAAACCAAGCCGCCAATGCGGCGATGGCCGCTGGATACAGCAAACCGTGAGGTCCCTTGATAAAAACCGCAGCCGCTGCCGCCCCCCAGAAACCCCAGACCCACCGTCGCCCCCCCCCTTCCTGCAAGCGGACCAACGCATAGACGGAGGCGGCAATCCCGGCGCTGAAAAGCGGTTCGGGCATGACCACCCGTCCGAGCAAACTGGCGCCGGGCAGCAAAAGCACGATCCACCCAGCCAAAAACCCGCTCCACGACGAGCGAAGGCGGTCACCGATCAAAAAGGTGAAAATCGCCAGCAAGGTGATGCCAATGGCATTCGGCAGCCGGGCGGCGAACGCGTTCATGCCGAAAATTTCGAACGACCCGGCCATGAGCCAATAGAGGAGAGGCGGTTTCACCAACCGGGGGACCTCATTGTTGACCGGCACTAACCAGTCGCCCGATTCCACCATGACCCGGGCGGCCCCGGCATATTGGCCGTCGGTTTCATTAAAAAGATCGCCCACCCCGCCGGGCAGAATTTGCAGCAACAACCCTCCCAGAAGCAGGCAGATCAGCATGCGCCGCTGGAGCTCGGGACCGGGAGCTAGCCCCGCGAAGAGGAGCCCGGAAGGAGCAGCGGCGAGAGGTGGGGCCAGCGTTTCTCCTGTCGAGGCACAGGCTTTCGGCTGCTCGGATCGATGCGAGAGCGCCCCTTCCTTCACGATGCGTCGGTTTTCGCCAAAGCCCCCCAATCCGCAGGAATGCGGAGCGGTCGCCCTTTGGGCATCTCCACCACCGCCAGCGTTTGCCGGCTCGCCACACAAAGGGCGTTGTCCGATTCCCGGACCACCTCAAAAGCACACCAAAATCGGGCGGACGCCACTTCATCCAGCCATCCATGCACATGCAACACCTCCCCGAGTCGGGCCGGGCGCTTGTAATCAATCTCGGTGCGCACCACGACGGGATAACGGCCCGATTCCGTCATGGCGACCAGTGGCATGCCGAGTCGCTCGGCCAAAAGCGTCCGCGCCTCCTCGATAAACCGCAGGTAAGCAATGTTATGCACCACCCCGGCACAATCGGTGTCGTAAAACATCACCTGCACCCGGGTGCGAATTCGGGCAATGGATTCCTCGGTGGGTGACATCATTTTTGAACCTGCCCCCAACCCGGTGGCCGGGCAAGCAGGGAAAACAGCGAGCCATCCCCGAGCCGAGGCGGATCAGGCATCCAACCGCGCCCAGCCCGATTCCGTCAGCGCCAGTTCCAACCCCGCGAATCCGACCGCCGCATCTCTGGTGATGGCGTAAGCGGGGCCGTCCAAGCCGAGGAGGGCAGCCATGTGGCTCGCCGGTGCATTATAAACCTATGAACCGTCTCCGGAAAAAGCAACGGGCTGGCCTGCGACGCGTCCGCATCGAGAATTCCGGCGAAAAACGGCGGGTATACCATACCCCTCCGCTGCGGCGGGGGGTCAGGTAACAAATCTTGACAGTTCTTTCCATTGGTCCATTGGTCGAGGGGGTCATCGAGGGGGT
>CAZSPO010000602.1:0-2119 GCA_964608775.1 uncultured Chthoniobacterales bacterium
TTACAATCACCATGCTGCGCCGCCGCCGTTCGTCTAAATAATCACCCGGCCCTCTTATAGCGGTCGAAATAATTCCTCCCCGACCTGCTCGACGGAAAACAGAGCAAAGTCGGCTTGGCCTCGGAAAGGAAAGCCCCCCAATGATCCGGTGGGCACACCTCTCTGCGCTCTCTCCTGTCACCGCTTGGCCGCTTCCAAGCGCTCCTCCAAATCCCGCAACAGCAAGGCATCAATCATTGGCTGAAGATCGCCCGCGATGAACTGATCCAGATGATACAAAGTTAGGTTAATCCGGTGATCGGTTACCCGGTTTTGCGGAAAATTGTAGGTTCGAATTTTCTCCTCCCGTCCCCCGGTGCCGATGAGGCTCCGCCGATGCGCACTATACTTTTCCGCCTCATCCCGCTGGCGCTCCTCCAGCAAGCGTGACCGAAGAATTTGCAGGGCGCGCTCTTTGTTTTTTTGCTGGCTGCGTCCGTCCTGACAGCGAACGATTTTCCCCGTCGGCAGATGGAGCACTTGGACGGCGGAATCGGTGGTATTCACCCCCTGCCCCCCCGGCCCGCCAGCGCGGCAGACTTCGATGCGCAGCTCTTCCGGCTTCAACTCGACATCCACCTCCTCCGCCTCGGGCAAAACGGCCACCGTCGCAGTCGAGGTGTGGATCCGGCCCTGGGCCTCAGTCGTCGGCACCCGCTGGACGCGATGGACGCCGCTCTCGAACCGCAGTTTTCGAAAGACCGCCTCGCCTGACATGCGGAAAGTGACCTCTTTGATGCCGCCCATGTCGCTGGGGCTCATCTCCATCAATTCGCAGGCCAGCCCGGTTCGCTCCGCAAACCGCTGATACATCCGGTAAAGGTCAGACGCGAAAAGGGCTGCTTCCATGCCCCCAGTGCCGGCTCGCACCTCAACGATGGCGTCACGGTTCTCCGCCGGATCGGGGGGCAGCAGGGCCACTTGTAATTCAAAATGGGCCGCCGCTGCCGCTTCCTCGAGGGCGGGAATTTCGTCGGCCGCCAATTCCGCAAACTCCGCGTCGGCCCCGGCTGCCAGCGCCCGGTTGTCGTCGAGCTGGCGTTCACATCCCCGATAGCGCTCCCAGGCAGCGAGCAATTGACGAAGCTGCGCATGTTCTTGCAGCAACCCTCGGGCTCGCGCCGGGTCGGCGTAAAGATCGGGAGCGCCTGCTGCCGCCTCCAGCTCCGCAAATCGGGCGGCTTTTTTTGCCATGACCGCTTCGTATTCCATGCGAACAAAAAACGGCGGCAACTCGCGTCGCCACCGTCGTGATCAAGGAAACCGGACGAATTAGCGGCGTTTCGCTTTTACTCCACCATAACGGCGGGCAAATTTTTCCACCCGCCCGGCGGTATCCACGAATTTTTGCTCCCCGGTGAAAAACGGGTGGCACGCTCCGCAAATCCCGATGGTCAGGTTTTTCCGCGTTGAGCGGGTCTTATACGTCGCCCCGCATGCGCAGGTAATGACCGTGTCAAAATAGTCGGGATGAATATCGGCTTTCATATTGGCAAAAGGAAAAGAGCGGGCAAACTAGAGTGGGTTGGCACACCGTGCAAGCCGGGATTTCCAATAATTCCACCCGCCCCACCCTCCTGCCATGCTCGATCCTGCTGCCATTCAAAAGCGACTCCTCGCCTTGGGCGTGGCAGAGGCCGACCTGGACGAACGCTTCATCCTCGGCTCCGGGAGTGGGGGCCAAAAAATTAACAAAACCTCCAGCTGCGTCCAGCTCCTCCATCGCCCAAGCGGGATCGAAATTAAGTGCCAACAAGATCGCTCCCGCAGCCGAAATCGCCTGATCGCCCGTCACGAATTGTGCGAACGCCTGGAAGCCCTCCGGGAAGCCGCCCGAGCCGCCCGGGTGGCCGCCCGCGAAAAAGCCCGACGCCGCACCCGCCAACGGTCCCGCGCCCAAAAAGCCCGCGTCCTCGACGATAAAAAACGGCACGCCCGCAAAAAAGCCGGGCGCCGCCGTCTGGAAGATTAACCCCCATGTTTGAATGACACTCACTTAAGGGGCTGTTCCCCAAAGGGGATCAATACGCCAGCCCAAGGCAACGCCCCATAAGCGCTAACTTGATCTGGGTTCACAAGC
>CAZSPO010000603.1:0-2116 GCA_964608775.1 uncultured Chthoniobacterales bacterium
GGGGATTTTCGGGGGGGAATGGGATGGTTGCCCTACTACGTGCTGATAGGTCCGGGTGCCTCGGTTTCCGCCCAGGAGGGGGGCGGGGCGGTGAAGGTAAGCCGGATGCCGGTGATCGGGTGGGCCAAAGTGAGTTGCCAGGCGTGCAAACAGAGGGGCGGGGCGTCAGTTGCGAGCGTGGCCGTTTGGCCGAGTATTCGGTGAGGCAAATAAGTCGGGTCGCCGCAGACCGGATAGCCGAGATCCCAAAGTTGCACTCGGATTTGGTTGGTCCGCCCGGTCTGCGGCACGGCCTCCAGGAGGGTCGTGCCGTCGTCCTCGCGATAGTGGATTTGGAAATGGGTGCATGCGGCCAAAGCGCCCGGACCGCCGATACCGCGCGAACCGGCTGGACCGGGCAAAAGACTGATCGGTTGGGTGCAGGTGAACCGATCGTCGGGGGGATGGCCGTGCACGCGAACGAGATACCGTTTGTCGACCGTGCCTTCGGAAAATTGGGCCTGCACGGGCGAGGCATACCGACGGGTGCGGGCGAAGCAAATGACCCCGGTCGTGTTGGCGTCGAGTCGATGACAAAGACGCGGTTTTTCGGGGGCATAGAGCAGGCCGAGAAAATGGGCGAGCGTATTGCGCTCGAAGCGCCCGGCGGGATGCATCGGGAGGGGAGCCGGTTTAGCCACAACGATCAAGGCCTCATCTTCGTGGAGGAATTGGATCGCGGCATTGACCGGAGGTTCGACGGCACCCGGGGTCAGTCGAAAAAATCGTTCGCCCTCCTTCACCGCCCGATTGAGAGACACAGGCTCGTCACGTTTGTCCACCAGACGACCCGACGCAGCGAGTTCTCGCCAAAGCGCGGCGGGTTCATGAGGGAAGGCAGCAGCGAGAAACTCCGAGAACGTCCGGTCGGCCAAAGCGCGTGAGATGTTGATCGGGCGACGATTCATTGCCGGAACAGAACCGGGCAGGGGGGTGACCCGCTCGCGAAGGGCGGTTTCGCGGGCGGCCAAGATCTTCGCCGTTTGGAGGCTGGTGCGGTCGTAGCAATGCGGGCAGTGGCTATCGGGTTCGAACCGAGGATGCGCTTGTTCTTCCGGGCGCAACGGCATTTGGCAGGCCGAGCAAAGGGTCGAATCGGTTTCGCTCAGGTCGGCGTCGAGCCCGACTCGTTGATCAAAAACAAAACATTCCCCTTCGTAATGCGCCTTCCCGCATACCTCGAAGTATCGAAGAATTCCTCCGTCCAACTGATAAACCTCGCGGAAACCGATCTGTTCTAAGTAGGGCGCGGCCTTTTCACAGCGAATGCCGCCGGTGCAAAAGGTCACGACCGGCAGATTTCGGCACTCGATCGGGAGGGCCTGAGCGGCAGTGGGGAAGTCGCGGAACGTGGAGATCCCGAGGTCTTTGGCTCCCCGGAAGGTGCCCATGCGGACCTCGTAGCGGTTGCGCGTATCGAGCAACAGCAGCGGGCGACCTTCCTCCAGCCATTGGGCCAGGGTGGCTGGAGCCAACCGGGGGGAGGTCTTTTGGGTTGGATCAATGCCTTCCACCCCAAACGCGATGATTTCCCTTTTGATTTTCACGAGCATCCGCCGGAATGGCGAGTGCCCGCTCCGGCTGAACTTGAGGGAGAGCCCTTCCATTCCTGGGAGGGCGCGGAGCAACTGGCAGAGCCCGTCAATGGCCGAGTCTTCGCCCGCCACGAACAGATTGATCCCCTCTGGCGCGAGGAGAATCGTCCCTTTCAATCCCCCCGCCCGACAATGCGAAGCCAATCGAGCGCGCAACTCCGGCAGACCGGACATCCGGACAAAATGGTAAGCGGCCAAATTTATAACGCCGCTTTTGCGGAGTGGGGGAGCGATCGGTTCAGCCATGGGCCATCTTTCCGTCGACCGAACCAAAAGTAAACCGCTTGCAGCCGAGCCTCCCAGTGATTTTTCTGAGAGAAAAGAAACCGCGCTTTGAATTTTCTAGAAAGAACCCCGATCGCCCATTTGCCGGGGTGCATCTCTCATGATTGCAATCTGGCTTGGGGAGCGCCCCGCTCGCCGAGCAGTCGGGAGTTGGCGCACGATCCCCCCCAAAGGCCCCCTCGGCGAGGGAGCCCTAC
>CAZSPO010000604.1:0-2111 GCA_964608775.1 uncultured Chthoniobacterales bacterium
CAACTTCAAACCGCCGCCTGATGACGGCCGTCACCAACTTTTGGGCATAGCTCCCTGCAGAGTGGTCTGGAGTTTGAGTTCATTCCGGCGTCTGATTTGGACCTAAATTCCGGGCGAGATAGCCAAGCCAGAAGAGATAATCTCCAAACTAAGGCCAAAGCCCGCCTTAGGAAAAGCCGACTTGACCTAGTTATGTCGTTTACCCTAAACCAAGTCTGATCTTTCATCGCAAGGATAATGGATTACTGATGTCCGAGTGTCGATGTCACACGCGCCCGGCAAATTTTCAACGTTCAGCTGGCCTTGAGATTGGCGGGAGGTCCGGCAAGCCTATCAATAGCCGGAGCCTTTTCTTCGTCACAGAAGTTGATGGCTTTTGCATCCACCGATGCCGAGACCGACCATAAGGAGTTGAAGGAGAGCGCAGCGAAATCCATCGTGTCGCCTCCGTCCTTGGCGTATTCCAGACGGTCTGTGCTGAAGGGAGCCGACACCATGCTGCGCAAGGGCTTACCGGTCCACACAGCGACATCACCAAAATTCACTTGCTCATAAACATCGCCCGAATTCTTCACGTCCGCGATCCGCACGGAGCGTCTCGCGCTCTCCATGCCATACACAGCAGCCACTCGTTTCAGGACGGCCGAGCCGGGGCCCTTCTTGGGAATCTGTTTGAATATGGCTTCGAATTCGACGCCACGGTCGCCAAGGCTGGGGAGGGATTTCAAAATCTCCCTTGCGGCCTTGGTGTTCGGGCTTTTGGCGATGAGCTGAACCTTTGGCGTCGTCGCCTGGGGCTCATCGTTTAAGTCACTCATCAATTGCGGGAGGAATTTGTCGTCAGACACGGTCTTCTCTCCGAACCAGGAAAATCTCATCATGCGCTTTACGTCCTGAATCAACAATTGATAGCAAGTAAAGAAATTACCGCTTGAAGGTTGAGACAAGATTAATGCGCGACGATATCTTTCCCGTCTGTGCAGAACACTAGGCCCCGTTCTGCGTTTGGGGCAGGAGAGCGAAAGAGGATCATTCCTCAGGCTTCGGCTCCCCCTCTTCATTGGCAGCGCCGTTCGCTGTTGGCGGCCCGGCTGGGGCCTCAGCCCCCCCCGCCTCACCCTCAGGGCTCGGCTCACCATAGGCAGCCGGTTCAGCATCGCCGGGTTCCGGGCCTTGGTTAATCGGACGCCCGGCACCGTTCTCTGGTTGCTCAGAACCGATACCACTGGCTGCTGTTCCAGCCGCGCCGGTCGCTGCAGCACCATTCGCGGATGCTGCTCCTGCATTAGCTGTACCACCTGTCGATGTGGCCGAGGAAGCGCCGGTCGCAGTTGTCTCCCCACCTCCAGAGAGTTCCTTCGGTGAAGCTGAGGAGCTGCCCAGCATCTCCTGCAACGCCATCCGATTGAACATACCCGGACGGAAGCGATAGGCCACGTATTTCTCGTAATGGCTTACCAGCGCTGAACCCTCGTCTTCCAACAGGCGCCTGATCTTGACGTTGCCCACATTCGCTCTGGTGATAATACCTCCATCTTCCCAGGCGCTCACGAGAGTTCTCAGAACACGAACATCAGCAGCGTAGCCCGGCGCGGCCTTTGTTGGTATGGCAAGATAGGGTTCCCCGTGATGGTAGAACCTGAGTTGCATAACACGTGCGTACCGGGGGTCTTTGGCTAGCTCCTCTGCCGCCTCGACGAGAATCATAGGGCGAGTGGTCTCGTCCTCAACTTCCTTGATAAGTCGCCCTAAACGACTGAACTTCTCTGTAGGCTTTGCCCAGAAAGAGGCCAGGAAAAGCAGGCCATCGATAAAGGCCGCAAGGATCAGTGGCATCGAATCTTCGCCTCGGATACCCGGCCGTTTCGACCTCTCCATGGCTTCCTCGACACTCAAGCCAGCGACATCGTCCCCATCTTCACCGGCTTCGATGAGCTTTTGCCGCTGGCGTCGAAGTTCTTTCTCGCGCTCCATGCGCTGACCGGCGGCGGCTTCCAACTCGGCTTCCGTGGGCTGGTCCAGCAAACGGACAACACTCCGCAAGGGAACGCTGACTGAATAGACAAACCTGTCCACGGCCTCCCGGGTGGCGGCCGGGCCCGCATAGGTGT
>CAZSPO010000605.1:0-2108 GCA_964608775.1 uncultured Chthoniobacterales bacterium
ATGGGGTTGCTTCCATTGAGTAGCGGTTGGGTAAAGGTGTTTGGCGAGCCATTGAAAAAGCAATTGGGCCGGGTCGGTTACGTGCCACAACGGGAGTCGGTCGATTGGGATTTTCCGGTCAACGTCCTTGATGTCGTGTTGATGGGGCGCTATGGGCGGCTGCGGCTCGGGCAACGTCCGGGAGCGCAGGATCGGGAGGTGGCCCGGGCTTGTTTGGAGAAAGTCCACATGCTCCCGTTCGCGAAACGGCAGATCGGGAATTTATCGGGTGGCCAACAGCAGCGGGTTTTTTTGGCGCGGGCATTGGCGCAGGAGAGCGATCTCTATTTGATGGATGAACCGTTCGCCGGGGTGGACGCCTCGACGGAAGCAGCGATCATGGTGTTGTTACAAGAGTTAAAGGAGCGGGGGAAGACGGTGTTGGTGGTGCACCACGATCTTTCGACGGCGAAAGAATATTTTGACACGCTCTTGTTGTTAAACATGCGGCTGGTGGCCTTCGGGCCGGTGGAAGAGGTCTTTACGCCTGCCCATTTACATACGACGTATGGGGGGCGGTTAAATATTTTGTCGGAGGTGGTGGAGACGATCGGCAGTCGACCGCGATGAAAGGGCGCACATGGCTTCCGGTGTTGTTAGCGTTGCTCGTTGTCATCGGCTGGAATGAAGTGGCGTGGGCGGCGAGGATCAGTGAGCTGAACGAAACGGGATTCTGGGAACGGGCTGCCCGCTTTTTCAGCTTTCGCGATCCCTCCCTGCGCTACGCATTGGTGGGGTCGTTATTGCTAGGGATTTGTTGTGGATTGATGGGAGCCTTTTTGGTGGTGCGCAAATTGTCGTTGATGAGCGATGCGCTCTCTCACGCGGTGCTGCCGGGGGTGGCCCTTGGGTTTCTTTGGAACATGACAAAAGATCCAGTCGCCATCTTCATCGGAGCGGTGTTGGCCGGTCTTTTGGGGGCGGGAGTGATGCAGGCGATTCAGCAAACGACCCGGCAAAAGGAAGATGCGGCATTGGGATTTGTGTTGGCGGCCTTTTACGCGGTGGGGATCTGTCTGATGACCATGATCCAAGCGATGCCAGGGGGGAACAAAAGCGGGCTCGACAGCTATTTGTTTGGGCAGGCAGCGGCGTTGGGTCAGGAGGATGTCCTGCTGTTGCTGGGGGTGACCGTGTTGGCGGCGGGGGTGATTGGAATTTTTTACAAAGAGTTTCTGGTCACCAGTTTCGATCCTGGATTTGCGCGTGCGGCCGGTTTGCCGGCGCGTTTTTTTCATTCATTGCTCATGTTGATGTTAGCCTTTGCGATTGTGGCGTCGCTGCAAGCGGTGGGGGTGATTCTGGTGGCGGCTATGCTGGTGATTCCGGCGGCGACGGCCTACTTGCTGACCGACCGGCTGGGGTGGATGCTGGTGATCGCGTCGGCGATCGCGGCGGTGGGGGCGGCGGCCGGGCACCTCGGGGCGCGGGTCATCCCGCCCGCGATCGGGTTCGAGTCGACGACCACCTCCGGCGCGATGGCGACGGCGGTGGGGGTGATCTTCGTGCTCGTGTGGGTGATCAGCCCCCGCCACGGCCTGCTGCGGCGGTGGTTCGCCCGGATCGACGAGGCCGAGCCCGCGCCGGCGGCATGACGCGACGCGGCCCGGCGCGCTCCGGCGGCCTGTAGCGCGGTAACCCGCGTCGCCTCTTATGGCAACTCGACGCCGGGGTAGAGCGGGAACGCGTCGAGCAGCGTCTCGACCCGCTGACGGCAGGCGGCCACGACCGCCGGGTCGATCTTGTACTTCGCCTTCATGTTGCCCGACTCGGTCGGCGTGGGTTCGGCGGCGGCCAGGGCCTCGGTGGCGATCGCGGCGATCTCCCGCATCTCGTCCGGACCCATCCCGCGGGTCGTCACCGCCGCGGTGCCGAAGCGGAGCCCGCTGGTGTACCACGCGCCGTTCGGGTCGAAGGGGATCGCGTTGCGGTTGAGCGTGATCCCGCACTCCCGCATCAGCGGCTCAGCCTGCCGCCCGGTCAGGCCGTAGGGGCGGACGTCGAGCACGAACAGGTGGTTCTCGGTGCCGCCGGTCGTGACCGCGCCCCCGGCGTCGGCGAAGGCCTGC
>CAZSPO010000606.1:0-2100 GCA_964608775.1 uncultured Chthoniobacterales bacterium
TACTGCCATTGTTCGCGGAAATGCCGGGGGCTGAGTCCGTGGTGCTTTTTAAACTGTCGGCTGAAGGTGTAGATGTCGGCATACCCGTAGCGGTCGGCAATCAACCCGATCGGCGTCTGATCCTTCAACAATTGCTCCGCGGCTTCTTCCAGCCGACGGCCAGACAGCCATGATTGAGGGGAAATGCCGTAATGTTTTTTAAACTTCCGACAGAAGTAACGGGGATTGAGACCAAGCTTCGCGGCGAGATGATGGGGTTGCGCCTCGGCGAGATGTCCAGCCATCAGCCAGACTTCGATGATTTGGCGCTCGGCATTTGTCAGCCCCCCTGCCTGGTGGGGGATCGCTTTGGGTGGGTGAGCCAAAGCGCTGATCAAATGAGCGATCAATGAGCGGAGAGCCTGAGGCTGGGCTCCGTGCCGCCGTTCTCGGGACAACAAGTCAAGAATGGGAGCCAGGTCGGCTCTTTGCCGCCAAAGATGATACTTCCAGTCGATCATTTCCATCTGGTCGGGCCACCATCGAATCGTGAATCCCACCCCAAAGAATACGGTCTCCTTCTCCCTCTGCGGCGGGCGGTCCATGCTGAACTGAGTGCCTTGCGTGATCCAAATAAAGTCCCCCGGCTCTGCCAAGACCGACTCCTCTTCAACATGAAAGAGGATGGTGCCTTCATCGACCAAGAAGCAGGTATGCACTTTGGCGGGCTTAACCGTCGGCTTCATCGATTGTCGCCGGATTCGGCTTCCAACCCCGAAAAACTCCCACTGCACAGCAGGATCCATAAGAGCGGGGGGCAAAACGTCCAGCGATGCTTCTGGGGGAACGGTTCCATCCGTCATATATGTTGTTTAGGTTAAAAGATCTGTTTTCCCAGCCATTTCATTCGAGGGGAAAAATGAGCTAGTTTTCGAAGCTACATCACGCAACCAATCCAATCCAAACAGACAATGATAGCAGACAAAATGAAAGCAGACTTCGACCGGGACGGTTTTTTCGTTTTCGAAAACGCCTTGAATGCAGAACAATCCGCAGCTTTAGCAGATGCGATTGATGCCAAATGCGCGTCATCGGAACCCTGCAATCGGGGCCCTGGACGCCAGAGCTATCAAGAGCACAACGTGGATTGCCACCAGGGGACGGTGGTGCCTGAGGTTTACAATGCCTACGGATTGCCACACGTCATGGCGGCCACAACGGCATTGGCCGGGGAGGATTGGCACTTTCACTTGGACGCCAACATTTTCTCCACCCCTCCGCATGGCGGCAAACAGGGGTGGCACCAAGATACTGCGGAGATGGGGCCGGGCATTTATTTCGTGAACCGGATCTTCTTCCCACGAACGATCACCCGAGAAATGGGGCCATTAATTCTCGTGCCGGGTTCCCACAAGATGGGGGATTTGCCTCCGGGTGGACAACACGACGATATCGAAGGCCAGATCGAAATCATCCCGAAAGCGGGAAGCCTCGTTTTCATGTGTTCCCGCGTCTGGCATCGCGTTGGGTTAAACCAATCGGATCGGCCGCGTCGCAACTGCATTTTCCGGGTCCGACCATGGGCAGCCCCCCACAATCTAGAGGGAGGTGTCACGAGGAAAGGGCGGACCCCCAAGATTGAGCTATTGGAAAAAATGGAGGAAAAAATGGAGCTCGCTTAGATGTCGCGCCCTCACTCCTGCGGCTGTTCCTGCAAATAGGTCACCGCGTTCTCCGGCATTTTCTTTAATAATCGGTTGCGCGCATAAGGATGCATTTTGGTGTAGTCCGGCTCGTGGATCACCGCCTCCGGATGATCTTGTTTCAGCCGTGCCAGATCTTCCGGCAACACGACTCCCCCGCGCAGATCAATCTCCTCCAGCTGGCCACTGAGCGGCTTCAAATGGCGCAGCCCATTGTCGTAGTCAAAATAGTTTTGCACCAAGCCCGCACGCCGCAGCTTTGGCAGTGTGGCAAACAACGGACAAATCACTTCCTGATTCACCTCGGGTCTCCCCAGCAACCTAACGATGAATTGTTCTAAGTTCGGATGATTCGCAAAGGCTTGAAGCCCCTGCTCGGTCACCCCTCCGGCATGCACAATATCGACATGCCGCAAGG
>CAZSPO010000607.1:0-2100 GCA_964608775.1 uncultured Chthoniobacterales bacterium
GGCGGTATCATCTTCTATTGTATTGGATGAGTTGTGATTTGACGGAAACGGCCTGTTGGTTACACTAGCCCCACTTTCCCTATTCGGGTCTGAAATTGGGAAAAGCGAGCAGAATTTTTGAATTAACTGCCTGAAATATCTGAGCGTAGTAGTTGGAAATCAGTTGTAGTGAAGACCTACCCCCCTTACAACCAGCACCGAATTGATGCACATTAAGTGCAACATGTTTTTGCGAGCAACCAAGAGATACAAGGATGGCAAGGAGCACCGCTACTGGTCTGTAGTGGAAAACCGCCGAATGAAGCGAGGCAGAGTTGTTCAGAAGACGCTGCTGTACCTTGGAGAGATCAACGATTCGCAGCAGGCATCATGGCACCGAGCAATTGACGTTATTGAGGGGAACGAATGGAAGCAGACCAGTCTTTTCCCATCGGATCGGCAGGTTCCCGCGAATGTTGATGATAGTATTCAGATTCAGATGTCTAAAATTACGTTGGCGCGTCCGCGGCAATGGGGAGGGTGTTGGCTGGCAGTGGAGCTTTGGCGGCAGCTTCGATTGGAGGAATTTTGGGAAGAGCGGCTAAGTCCGAGCCGGAAGGGAACAAAGTGGGCAGATGTACTTTTAACTCTGGTGGCATATCGTCTGCTTGATCCAGGAAGTGAGTGGCGTTTACATCGGCTTTGGTTTGATCGCAGCGCCATGGCGGATCTGCTAGATGCTGATTTTTCACTTGCCCAGAAGAATACCTTGTATCGCTGTCTTGATAAGGTGCTCAAGCATAAAGAGGCTTTTTTCTCTCATCTACAAACCCGGTGGCGAGACCTGTTTGGTGTCAGCTTTGAAGTGCTGCTCTACGATCTTACCAGCACATATTTTGAGAGTGACCCACCGCATCCTGGTGAGCTTCGACGCTACGGTTACAGTCGAGACAAACGCTCTGATTGCGTCCAGGTGGTGATAGCCCTGGTGGTGACACCAGAAGGATTCCCACTGGCATATGAGGTAATGCCAGGCAATACCAGTGATAAGACGACACTTCGAGATTTTCTGGAGAAGATTGAAAAGCAGTATGGCAAGGCGGACCGTATATGGGTGATGGATCGTGGAATCCCAACGGAGGAAGTTTTAGATGAGATGAAAGCTGCGCCCCAGCCGGTGCAATACATTGTTGGTACTCCCAAAGGGCAGTTGAGTAAATTGGAAAAGAAATTTTTGCAACAGCCCTGGCAGAAGGTGCGTGATTCTGTGGAAGTAAAGCTGTTGCCGGAAGAAAAGGAACTATATGTGCTGGCCAAAAGCGGAAAACGTATCGCCAAAGAGCGAGCCATTCGGCAACGAAAGCTCCGCAAGCTTCTCGCGCGCCTTAAGGAGCTTCGAGAGCAGCAGCTTACACGTGATCAACTTCTGCTGAAGATTGGAGCTGCAAAGAAAGATGTCGGTCGCCACTATTCCCTTGTCACCATCAATCTGCCAGGGAGCAATGAAGAAGTATCACCGAAAACATTCTCGTTTTCTCTCAATCGTGAGAAGCTTAAGCTGGTACGCCGTCGTGAAGGACGTTACCTGCTCCGCTCAAATATTCGTGACAAAAACCCAGCAGAGTTATGGCAGCAATATATTCAGCTCACAGAGGTTGAAGCAGCTTTTAAGGATCTTAAAGACGACCTCTCCATTCGACCGATATTTCATCAATCCGATGAAAGAATCGAGGCTCATATTTTTGTCGCATTCATGGCCTACTGCCTCTTTGTAACCCTAAAACATCGAGCTCGATGTCTTGCTCCAGGGTTTACAGCACGCTCCGTACTTGAACAGACGTCCAATATCCAGATGCTCGATGTTTATGCCCCTACTACCGATGGACGGCAACTTAAAATGAGTCGCTACACTAAACCCGACAAAGCCCAGGCTTTAGTACTTGCACAGATTGGGCTCGTTCTTCCGCCTCAGCCGCCACCAGAAATCTCAGCACTTTCAAGCTCAAATCCCTCGCTGTAGTGAAGACCTCGATAGTCTGACCATCTGCTTTCACATACTTAGCCCAATTTCAGACCCGAATAGGGAAAGTGGGGCTAGGCGCTCAAAGATTCGCCCAGTTT
>CAZSPO010000608.1:0-2100 GCA_964608775.1 uncultured Chthoniobacterales bacterium
GCAGGAAGCGAAACGCGCTCAACCCGCGCAATCCACACCGCCGCGAACCACTTTGCTGTTCCGCGCTCCCCCCCTTCGGCAGGCGGTCTCGGGGCCTCCCGGCCTGTTGGTCCCTCGCGCCCGCCACAAAAATCTGCGGCGCAACCCCTCCCTGTTTTATGAAACAAAAGGGCTTTGAGAATCGGACGTTGGATCGGCGCATCGGACCACCACCACATGGCCGTCAATCCGTAGGACTTCGATCGCGGTGCCGGAATCGATCATCCGGCCTTCCGAGAGGACGTCGACCCGTTCTGCTCCGAACCGAGCGGTGCCGCTTGGGCGAAGGGGGGTGAGAGTGACCCCACGGGCTCCCAAGGTCAGACTCGGTCGGGTGTCGCCGTCGCCGGAGGGCAAATGGCCGGAGAGGGTCATTTTTCGTCCGATCAGGGTGCCAGGAAACAATTTCATCCAGAGCGGGACCAGCAACGCTACGCCCAGCAAGGTTCCGACCAACAGCAGGCTTCCGACCGCCGCCCCCTCAAAAACAAAAGCCATCACCACAGCGACAAAGAGCACGAGCCCTCCAATCGCCCCGACGATGCCGCCCGGGATGAAAAACTCCACGAAAACGAGGAGCAGGCCGAGAATAACCAAAGCGATCAGAATGATAGTCATGAATAATTAATAGCGGATCTCAAAGGAAATGGGAGTGGAAAGGCGGTGGCATTCGCCCGGACAAATTGCGGACGAGTGGGGCCGTTCGTGCGGGGCTTGGCCAAGGCTTTGTGCCGTCCAAGAGGGGCATCTTTATTGCGTGTAAGAGCGGAACGCCGGGAATTTTACCTCCTTCACTGTTGAAGGCGCTTAAAGGGGTGTGCCCGCCCAATGAGGCAAGAATCGGAGATGCCCCCTCCGACGCGGAGTTCGACGAGTTTTTGACGGGGTTGCCGGGAGGTGCTAAGAGCTTTTGACCTCGGAATGAATCTGGCCCCTGTTTACAAACTGGAGAACTGGTTGCTTGTCGAGCGGCATTGGGAAGGTGTGACCTACCTTTGTTTGACCGGTGATGTCTTTGGCCATCCCGGCTACGGCCAGGGAGAAGAAGTGACAACCTCGGCACTCCTGGCCCGGTTTGATGCGGTGGTGGCCACGGCGAGTGGCACCAAATATTACGCGGGGAAGCCGCACCCCGAAGCTTCGAGCCAGCAGCATTTAAACCCCTTTGAATTGCGGGATCATCTCATGAAGCGGAGCGGCCTGCTGGAGGTGGAGAGTTTGGGCGAATTGGATGCGGTGGTCGCTGAGGCGACGGGGCGGCGCACCCCGTCGGCTGGTCAGGTGCCGACCATTCAGATTGCGCACCCCTCCATGCTCGGGGCCACGGGATAACCCGGGGGCGGATTTACAAGGCCTTCCCCGCCTTCCGAAGGATGGTCTCGACCACTTGCGAAATGGCTTCGCCAACCGGGCTGACTCGAACAAGCTCCGCTTCCTTTCGAAACCAAGTGCTCTGCCGTTTGGCATATTGGCGGGTCGCGACAAAGATGGCGGTTTGACAGGCCTCAAGGGAAAGTTGGCCATCAAGATAGCGGCTGATTTCGCGAAACCCGATCGCTTGTTGGACGGTCGGACCGGCTTGATTACGACAAAGAGCGACCTCTTCCAGGACTCCTTCGGCAAGCAGTTGGGTGGTCCGCTTGGCGATTTGATCCTGAAGCCAGGGGCGGGGCGGGTCGAGCCAGACACCTCGTGGGAAGGGAGAAATGGGGCTCGTTGATCGCCAACGTTCACGAAATTCCGTGGCTGGCCGACCGGTGAGGAGGCAAATTTCAAGCGCCCGCACGACTCGCCTCGGATTCTGGCGATCAATGGATCGACCGGAGGCGGGGTCAAGCCGATCTAATTGCTCAAGCAACTCTTGCAGCGGACGAACGGCCAGTTGCTCCCGCAACGCAGGATCCGGAGGAGGCACCGGATCGAGTCCATCGCGTAGCAGCGTGCGAAGGTAGAGACCGCTGCCGCCGACGACAATCGCCGGTTCGCCTGCCGCAAGCGTCTCGGAAGCCAGGCTGTGAAAGCGGGCTGGGTCCATCGGGATTTCACACGGCAAAAAGCCGT
>CAZSPO010000609.1:0-1092 GCA_964608775.1 uncultured Chthoniobacterales bacterium
GCAAGCGGCGGTCGGGGGCGCGGGAGCGCTGTCGCCACGGCACTCTGCTGCCGTGTCCGTCCCGGAGGGGCGGAGCCCTCTTTCTGTTTTAATATTGGATGCGAACGCATTCCCCCTGCCACAGCCAATCCTCGGCTGCTTTCACCAGTCCTGTCCGAACCGGATTTTGTCGTACGTAGTTCCATTTTTGTGCGTAGCTCTCACCATTTCGCAATGCATGATCGAAAAACCCTTCTTGCCAATGGGGTTTGGGAACGCTTCGCAGCAAGAGGGCTTTTCCAAGCACGGATTTCAATGCTTTGACCCATATCGTGAGTCGGAGACCGTCGGGGGGCATTGCAACAAAGAGATGGATATGGTCGGGCATTATCACAAAACGCCCTACAGCAATCGCATGAACTTTGACCGCCTTGTCAGCAAAATCACGAAAGGCTTGTAAGACCTCGTCGTTTGTTAGGATCGCTTTCCGCTTGTAGGTATTGAAGGTGAGAAAATAGAGAGGTCGAACCGACGAAAATAGCTCAATTCGTGGCGGACGATCCGGGAACTCACGGAGGCGGGACATGTTTTGTTCGTAGGATTTCGGATTAAGACGAACAAGGAAGAAGGGGCGAAGCCCTCATTGTGGCGGCTGGAAATGGTGGGTTGTCACGGGAGCTTCTCTGCACCATGTTCCGATTTCTTACACCGCTGCCATGTCGCCCTCGCCCTTAAATGAATCGGAACCCCGACCTGCTCCTGCCTGGTTGACCGCTTTCCGATTGAGCCCGGTGACCTGGGGGTATGCGGCGCTTTGTGTTGCGATGTTTTTGGTGCAACTGACTTCCGCCCCCGTCGGGTGGAATCTTGGTTATCCGGGGATGCAGAGCGGGCCGGAAATTTGGAATGGAGCGTTCTGGGGATTGCTCACGCCTGCGGTGTTGCATGGCGGGTTTCTCCATCTGTTTTTTAATCTCAGTTGGATTATTTTTCTTGGTCGCCTGGTGGAGCACACCATCGGATCGTGGCGATTCCTTTTGCTCCTGATCGGCGGAGCCGTGGTGGCCAGCTCAGCCGAGTTGGGGGGGAGTGATGAGACCGGGGTGGGGGCTT
>CAZSPO010000609.1:1102-2099 GCA_964608775.1 uncultured Chthoniobacterales bacterium
GGAGTGGTTTGCGCCCTGTTCGGCTTCGTCTGGTGGCTGCGCGACCGGGTGCCTCTTTACCGGATGATGCTCTCCACCCGGCTCTGCGTCTTTGTATTGGTCTGGCTGGTGGTTTGTGTGCCACTCACCATGGCCGGGTGGATGCGAATTGCTAATGGAGCGCATTTCGGCGGGTTGCTGTTTGGCCTGGGGGTGGCGGAAGCTTTTTACCGAAGTCGTCATCCGGCTTGGAAAGCGGCTTTTGCCGGCATGGTGGCGCTGGCATTGCTCCCGGCGGTCTGGTGGCCGGTCTCGCCTGTCTGGCAATATACGCAGGGGGTCCGCGCCTTGCAGGCATCCGAACCGACTCAGGCGCTCGCCTATTTTCAACAGGCTGCACGGGGCGATTCCCGGCTTTTACTTTTGACGGGGATCCAGGGTGCTTACGCGGAGTTGGCCGCCGGACGTCCGGACGCGGCGATTGCCGTTTTCGAATCGCTCGCGGGAGTGGCCCGGGAGGCGCCTGAGGTGCTGCAGGCGGATTATCACAACAGCTTTGCCTGGATGTCGGCGACTGCTCCCGATCCGGCGGCGCGCGATGGGGCGCGGGCCGTGCGAGAAGCGGCCTTGGCGGCGGAGTTGAGCGGGTTTGCTTCCGCCGCCATCCTTGACACCTTAGCGGCCGCCCACGCGGAGGCGGGCGATTTCCAGGAAGCGATCCGTTGGCAGCAGCAGGCCATTGCGACGAATACCGACGCCTCCCTGAATCCCGAGCTCGCTCAGCGGCTGGCGATGTATGAAGCGGGGCACCCTTACCGGGAAGCCGCCGCTATTCCCTCCGATGATTCCCCCCGATGATTTTCATCCGTGATTAATCCGAGCCAACCCGCCCCCAGCCACCGCCCCCCGGTGTCTCAATCAATAACTCACTGCCCATTGGCAGCGCCAGACTCCCGCAGCCCGGCGCGGGTTGCCATGCGGCGGAAGGGGATGGTCGCCATCGGTTGCGCCCGGCAGA
>CAZSPO010000610.1:0-2099 GCA_964608775.1 uncultured Chthoniobacterales bacterium
GGAGCCGCCCGTTTAGCCATCATGGCAAGCGTGGGCCCGATTTTGCCCGGTTGGAAGGCGATATCGCGGTGCTCGGTGTCGCGGGCAAAGTCGGGCCCACGCTTGCCATGATGGCTAAACGGGCGGCTCCCGGAAAACGGGTGATCGGGGTGGCTCGCTTTTCCGATCCGGAGGTGAAAAGCCGTCTGGAGGCGATGGGCATCGAGACTATCACGTGCGACCTGCTCGACCGCGAAGCCGTGGCGCGTCTGCCGCAGGTGGCGAACGTCGTTTACATGGCGGGTAAAAAATTTAGCACCACCGGCGGCGAACCGTTCACCTGGGCGATGAACGCCGTGGTGCCGGCTTATGTCGGCGAGCAATTTCGAGGGACCCGTTTCGTCGCCTTTTCCACCCTCTGCGTTTATCCCTTCGCACCGGTCGACGGACCGGGTAGCCGACCGGACAACACCCTGCCAACGCCGCTGGGGGAATACGCCAACTCCTGCGTGGGGCGCGAGCGGGTTTTTCAATACTTTTCGGAGAAAACCAACAGCCCCGGTCGGTTGGCCCGGCTGAATTATGCGATCGATTGCCGATACGGCGTGCTGATGGATATCGCCCAATGGGTGCGGGACGGCACGCCAATCGATATTCGGACCGCCGTGGCCAACGTGATTTGGCAAGGGGACGCCATTTCTCACATCCTGCGATGCCTCAGTCATGGGAATGTGCCGGCAACGGCGATCAACATCGGGGCTCCGCAACCGGCCCGTGTGCGAGAGGTGGCGTTGCGATTTGGGGAGCTGTTTGGGTGCGAACCTCGTTTTCAGGGTGAAGAACATCCGTTGGCCTGGCACAACGACAACAGCGAGGCCCAGCGGCTCTTTGGCGATCCGGTGGTCGATTTGGAGACGATGATTCGGTGGAACGCAGATTGGTTGCAGCGCGGAATGCCGTTGCATCATAAACCGACGCATTACGAAGAGCGGGAGGGCGGGTTTTGATGATCGACCCGACCACGCCCGCTCCGGCGCGACTTGATTTACCAGGCTCCATCCTCCACGGGGGGGGCGTGCGGCATCAACTGCCCGAGGTGCTGAAGGAACTCGGGGTGCGGCGTCCGCTGGTCGTGACCGATCCCGGGGTTCAGGCCCTTGGGTTTGTCGATGAACTCTTGGAACGACTCGGCAGCGCCGACTGCGAGCCCGCTGTTTTCGACGGGGTCCAACCGGATCCAACCGATGCTAACATCGAAGCCGGAACGGCGAAGTTGGCCGAACACCGGGCGGATTCTGTCATTGCACTCGGGGGCGGTTCGCCGATTGACACGGCTAAAGTTCTCGCGGTGCGGGGGGCGAATCCGGGGCCGCTCGCCGGTTATATGGGGTGGCATCGGATTCCCCGGCGGGGCCTGCCGTTGGTGGCGATGCCGACCACGGCGGGCACGGGAAGCGAGGCGACAAAAGTCGCGGTGATTACGGATACGGTGCGCCAAGTGAAAATGATGATGCTCAGCGTGCCCCTTTTGCCGACCGTGGCCCTGGTCGATTTTGAATATTCTTTGGGCATGCCACGGGGGCTGACGGCGGCGGTTGGGGTGGATACGCTGACCCATGGGATTGAGGCTTATGTTTCCCGAAAATCAAATGCGATGACCGATCCGTTGGCGCTCTCCTGCATTGGATTGGTGGGGCGCTATTTGACGGATGCCTGGACGGATGGGAGCAATCGAGCCGCGCGCGCCGGGATGATGCTGGCGGCTTGCCAGGGGGGGATGGCCTTTTCCAACAGCAGCGTTTGTTTGGTGCACGGGATGAGCCGCCCGTTGGGAGCCCTGTTCCATCTTCCACACGGGTTGTCGAACGCGATCCTCCTACCAACCGTCACCCGCTGGTCGATCGAGGGCAATCCGACGCGGTATGCGGAGGTGGCGCGGGCGTTGGGGCCGGGATGCGCCGAGCCAGGGGATTCCGATGCGCTGGCGGGCCGCAAATTGGTCGATTGGCTAGAAACCCTCAACGCGACCCTGGAACTGCCGAGACTCTCGGGCTGTCGGGGAGTGGAGCGGGAGGCGTTTGAGCGGCATTTGGAAAAAATGGCGTTGGACGCGCTGGCCT
>CAZSPO010000611.1:0-2097 GCA_964608775.1 uncultured Chthoniobacterales bacterium
TTATATTGAAAAACTTGAGACCCCACCTCTGCGCATGACCAGTTCTTCCCCCCCATCCCCGCCCACGAACCGCCCCCGCCGCACCCTGTCTATCATCATGGGAGGCGGGGCTGGCACCCGTCTCTTTCCCCTGACAAAAGAACGGTCAAAACCGGCGGTCCCTCTCGCTGGCAAATATCGGCTCGTCGATATTCCGATCAGCAACTGCCTAAATTCCGGGCTGCGGCAAATCTACGTGTTGACCCAATTCAACACGACTTCTTTGCACCGCCACATTTACGCCAGTTACAAATTCGATAATTTCACCGGGAGCTTTGTCGAGATCTTGGCGGCCCAACAAACCACCACGGACGCAAAATGGTATCAAGGCACCGCTGATGCCGTGCGGCAAAATCTCCGCTATTTCTTGGAAGGTCCCTACGATTTCTTTCTCATCCTCAGTGGCGACCAGCTTTACCGGATGGATTACCGGTTGCTGATCGATCAGCACATTCAGACCGGAGCCGACATCACCCTGGGCACGGTGCCGGTCACCCGCGAAGCCGCCCCAGCCTTTGGCATCATGCATACCGATGACAAGCGCCGGATTTTTCGGTTTGAAGAAAAGCCCAAAACCAAGGAGCTCCTCGACGATCTCACCATTCCGGCTCCCCTTCTCACTGAACTTGGCCGGGATCCCACCGAGGCATTGTATCAGGCGTCGATGGGTATTTACGTCTTCAACCGCCAGGTGCTGGTCGACGTGCTCGACAATGATCAACCCGACTTCGGCAAGCATATCATCCCGGCGGCTATCGAGAATTATCAGGTTAACACTTACATCTTCGATGGGTATTGGGAGGATATCGGAACCATTCGCGCTTTCTTTGAGGCAAACTTAGAGCTGGCCTCCGTGGTGCCCCAATTTAGCTTCTTCGACCGGCTCGCACCGATTTACACCCACCCTCGCTTTCTGCCAGCAAGCAAAATCAATGCGGCCCACATTCGGCACGCCATTATTTCTGATGGCTGCATCATTTCCGATGCCCACATTGAACGCTCGGTCATCGGTATTCGCTCGGTGATCCATAGCGGGGCGACCATCCGAAACAGTGTGTTGATGGGGGCCGATTTTTACGAACACGAAACGCCTCCGGACGAAGGGGGCCATCAGACCTCCCTCGGGATCGGGAGAAATTGTGTGATTGAGAATTGCATCATTGATAAAAATGCCCGCATCGGCGATGGAGTGGTCATTACTCCCCAAGGAAAACCGGACCATTTCGATGCCGAAAATTATTACATTCGGGACGGCATCGTCGTCGTGCCAAAAAACGCTGAAATCCCCAGCGGCACCTGGGTTTGAATTCGGTCTGCTACCCTTTTTGCCTTTCTCGTGTCTACGCCGGGGCACCATTGCCTTACTTTTCCAACACCCATGGGGAAGAACCAGGGTCATCCTCGAACTGCCTCAAGATTTAATATTTCATGCGAGAACAGCCATGAGATGGTTTTCACGATCCGCGGCAAATGCCCGACAGGCGAAGATGTGTTCACGGGTCAGTTCGGAGAAATCATGGAGGATTTCTTCCTCGATCATCCCCGTCGCAAGATACGAAAGCACATCGGAAGCTGTCATGCGCATCCCGCGAATACAAGGTTTCCCACTCCGTTTGCCCGACTCAATCGCACTGAGATCCGTGTATTCAATTTGTCAATCTTATTTTGGAATCCATCTTTGTGCTCGGCCAGTTCGCCACCTCAGCCTGCGGCCAGGATCGAGAAGCGTTCGCCCTCGGGATAGGTCGACCCGGTCGCCTCGTAGCATGTGGCGGCAAGATCGCTGATAGGCATGAGCGCCTGGGTGCAGCAAAAGCGCAGAATGGCACTCACTTTAGGCTGGCTTTGGATGCCTCCCTAACATCGCCCGTTGCTGAGCAGAGCTCACCCCTGCGGGGCTGCCTCTCGGCAGGCTGCCTCCGCTGCGCTTCGGCTCAGGGCTTATGGATTCTAAACCACTGATTCCCAAAGCGTTGTTGGGGAGCAGCTCCTTAAGTGAGTGGCATCCATGGAAAGATCCAGGGCTGCTCAAGCTTCTGCGATGGCAGGGCAAACACC
>CAZSPO010000612.1:0-2085 GCA_964608775.1 uncultured Chthoniobacterales bacterium
CTCGGCGAACATCGCGTCACGGTCGGAGTAAAGAGCCACCTCGCCGGGTTGGGCGAGCAGGCCGAGCCCCGGATGATGGGCCAATGGCCAGCCGCCATGTTGGGTGAGGTAATCGTCGAGTTCCTTCAGCCGGGCATCCAACGCCTTGGAATCGCTCAGGACGGATGGGGGAGGGGCAAACTGGGCATCGTCAGGTGGGGCCGTCGAATCTTCCACGGTGACATCGAGCTGCCGCGCTTCCCGCCAGAGGGTGGCGGTGAGGGGAAGCGCCATGGCTATCCGGCGGAGGGCTGGTTCTGACCATTGGCGGTGGGTGTATCCGCATTCCACATCGACCCAGAGCTGGGCTTCCAACGGACCGGAAGCAGCGGGATCGAAGCGGAGCGGCCAACCGGGAGGGGTGGGTGGCAAACCCGTTGCGCTCCACGCCGAATCAGCGGTCGCCACGGTCGGAGCACCGGGTGCCCCCCCTGCCTGCTCGCGTAACCGCCGGATCTGGGCGCGGGTGAGCGGGCCGGCCAGGTAAGACATCGCCCAGCGGGATTCGATCCGGGTGGTTTTTCCCTCGCGAGCCGAGTGAACGAGAAATTGGCGTGGCTCCATTTGCCCCAATGCCGCGTCCAATTCTCCCTTGGCAAACCCGGCTCCCTGTTCGGCAGCGGCTCCGGCTAGGCCATCCAAAATTCGCGCCCGATCCTGCGCCGTTTGCAACCGGCCAATCAGCCAGGTGCCACAGTTGGCGAGTGCTTTGTAATCGAGATCCACCGGGTTTTGAGTCACTAACATCGTCCCCACCCCAAATGCGCGCGCTTGTTTGAGAAGGGTCAACACCAGCTTTTTGGATGGCGGATTCACCGGGTGCGGAGGGAGGTAGCCAAAGACTTCGTCAAAGTAGAGGAGCGCCCGCAAATCCGATGTGCCTGGCTGACGCCGGACCCAGGTGATCAGTTGATTGAGCAGCAGGGTGATGACAAACATCCGCTCCGCATCGCTCAAATGCGCGAGGGTCAACACCGCGATCCGTGGACGCCCGGTCTCATCCCGAAGCAGGCGGTCGATTTCCAGTGGCGTGCCGGTCACCCAACTCGCAAAAGAAGGGGAGGCTAGCAGATTATTGATGGCAGTGGCGAGGGCCACCCGGTCTTTGCCCGGAAAAAAAGCCTCCACACTCAGCGCCCCGAACTGCGCGATGGGCGGATTTTGAATGAGGGCGACCAAATCCGGGAGCGCCACAGGCTGGCGGGCCCGCCATCGTTCTTCGATGATTCGGCAAAGCAGAATGTGTTCGCGACTACGGACCGGATCGGCGTCAATCCCGAGCATCCCGAGGAGGGCCGCTGCGGCTCCCGCGATTTCCTCCCGATACATCTCCGCATCATCATCGAACTCGCCAGCTGGCACATCGAACGAGCGCAGCACACTCAGCGGCTCGCCCGAGGTGCTCCCAGGTGTGAAAAGTGTGACGGCAACTTTCTCCCGGAAGGTCCGGAGTCGTTCAGGGCCGATCCCCCACCGGGCGAGGCCTTCGCGCCAGAGGGTGGCTTTTTTTTCCGCCAACGCTTCGAGAGTGATCCCCGCCCGATCGGCCTCTTCGGGGGCGACCCACGGTTGAAAATCGGCGGGAGCCAAATCCGGAAAACAGAGCGCGAGATTGGTGAGATCGCCCTTGGGATCAATCGCGATCACGGGGGTTCCAGCCAAGGCGGCTTCTTCCAAGAGATCGATGCAAAGACCGGTCTTTCCACTGCCCGTCATGCCAATGCAAACCCCGTGCGTGGTGAGGTGGCGAGCCGGCAGGTAGAAAGCGGAGGGATCGGCCGAAGCCAAGTCGCGGCCCAAGTAAAGGTCGCCCGAGGTGGGTGCGGGAGCGAGTGGCATGCGCGAGGAGGGTTATACGCATCCCCCTCTCGGGCGGCAATTTGTTTTCAATCCCCACCCGCAGGGTCGGCCGGTTGCCACGGGCGATATCCGCTCACGAATTCCCGGCGGAAGGCGTCAAAGCGTTTTTCCAAAATCATCGTGCGAGCTTGTCGAAGGAGGGCGAGGTAAAAATGGAGGTTATGAATCGTGATCAACCGCATCCCG
>CAZSPO010000613.1:0-2074 GCA_964608775.1 uncultured Chthoniobacterales bacterium
GCTCCTCCGCCATCACGAGTAGAGCGCGGAACGCCGCCCCGATCCCCCCGATCAGCAGTCCCCCGACCAACGCCGCCGCGCTCAGGGTCCAAAGCGAAAGTCGGGTCCCCTGTGGGAATTCCTCTTCGTCCGTCGCGAGGGGGGGCGGATGCGGGCGGCTCATCAATCCAGGTGATGCCGAAAAGCCCGGAGCCGCACAAGCTCAGACCCAACCCGCTGCCGGGTTGCCTCCCGACAAGAGTCAGGTCAAAATTGGGCTATGCTCCCTTCCCTCTTTTCTGATCACGCGGTGCTGCAACAACAGACCGAGGTGCCCGTGTGGGGATGGGCCGCCGCCGGGAGCCCCGTGGAAATTGCGTTTCGTAATAAAGTCATTCGCACCACGGCTGGAAACGATGAACGCTGGGAGGCGACCATTTTTTCCGGGGAGCCGGGTGGACCGTTTGAAATGATCATCACCACCTCGCAAGGGCGGCAGACGCTCCGGGATTTGTTGGTAGGCGAGGTCTTGATCGCCGGCGGGCAGAGCAACATGTGGTGGGCAGTGGAAAAATGCTTTGATTTTGAGACTCATCAGGCAGCAGCGACCGATGCCTGGATACGAATTTTTGATACGAACACCCACCCGACCGGCTCGGGCTGGTTGGCCGACACCCCGCAACGAACCGTCGACGCCCGGTGGGTGGTCGCCTCCCCCGAGGAAGTTGGTCGGTTTCCCAGCACCGCTTACTTTTGCGCACGCACGCTCCGCGAAACCCTCGGCGTGCCGGTGGGCATCTTGCATTTCGCGGTGCCCGGTTCCGCCATCCAGCCGCATATCGAACGGGAGTTCGGCAACGCTCGTTTTCCTCATCTGATGGAGCAGGCTCGCGAGGCGGCGACCCGTTATCCCGAACGCCTGGCTCGCTATGAAACGGAACGCATTCCCGCCTGGGAAACGCAGGCTGCAGAAGCTCGCGCAACCGGGGCACCACCGCCCAAACGGCCTGGGCCTCCGCGTAAACCACATCAGCTCGCCTTTGGCGGCTTTTTCGACGCCATGCTGCATCCCTGCGTGCCCTATTCCGCCCGCGCCTGCATCTGGTGGCAGGGCGAGGGGAACCAAGCGGATTTCTCGGATTACCGAGCGCTTTTTCCCGCGCTCATCGAAAATTGGCGGACCGCTTGGCGCAGCCCGACCCTCCCTTTTGTCTATGTCGAACTCGCAAACATCGGCCCGCCCCAAGTGCGCCCCGTGGAAGAAGCCTCGTTTCCTGCCGTGCGAGACGCCCAACGCCGGGCGCTCGCCCTTCCGCATGTGCACGGCGTCAGTGCGCTCGATGTGAAACGCGAGAGCGAACCGGTCTGGGAAATCCATCCGAAAGATAAACAAAAAGTGGGGGAACGCCTCGCCGCCACCCTGTTAGCGGCTCTCTATCAGGTCGCTCCCCTGCCGGCCACCGGGCCGCTTTTCCGAAGGGCGACCTTTGAAGGCTCCACGGGGCGGGTGCAATTCGAAGCCGCCGCCGGGCTTTCGCCCGCCGACGGAACGGAGCTGCGCGGGTTTGCAGTTGCCGGGCCTGACCGCCTTTGGCATTGGGCCGACCGCGCGGAGATCGCCGGCGACACGGTCTTGGTAGAGTGCCGGGCCGTTCCCGAACTGGTCGCCGTCCGATACGCCTGGGCGAATGCACCGGTGGGCAACCTGATCAACGCCAGCCACCAACCGGCCATGGCCTTCCGCTCGGACGACTGGCCGATCCCGGTGAAGGAAGCGGCGGTTGATTGATTTTGCTTTATTGCTGCTGACCGACCTTGCGAAGATGCCAGGATGAAATGGATTCTCGCCTTTTGCCTGCTTGGAAGCAGCTTAGCCCTCTTCCCTGGTGGCTCCAGCACGTCCTACGACAAATACATCGATGGCCGGGCTTCGTGGGGGGAGGAGATGGACCGACGCCACGACGAGTGGTTCGATGCGGTGATGGATTGACCCACAAACCAAGCACCGGTGGGGCGATCGGTCGGGTAGACAACTTGTGGAAGATGGCGGGCTGCCGGATGATATTTCGGACGGACCCGCCATTGCCGCCATTGC
>CAZSPO010000614.1:0-2072 GCA_964608775.1 uncultured Chthoniobacterales bacterium
CCTCGGAATGGTCATATTGAAAAAGACTGCCTCTCAAGCGACGGAGGGTTTTGATGAGGCGTTTTACCTGAGCGAATACCCGGATGTCGCGGCTGCCGTGGCTGCGGGAACGTTTTCCAGTGGGTTCGACCACTACCGACGGCATGGGGCTCGAGAAGGTCGCCGTCGTTCAAGTCAGCCGACGGCACTTCCCGCACCAGAGAAAATCCCGGTGGCCTTTTTCCTTTTCAACCGCCCGGACCTGACTCGTCTCGCCTTCGCCCCGATCCGTCGGTATCAACCGGCTCAGTTGTTTTTGATCGCCGACGGAGCCCGCCGTCCATCTGAGGAAGCCATCACAACGGCGGCGCGAGCCGTCGTGGAGGCGATCGATTGGCCGTGTGACGTGCAGCGGATTTACGCGGACACCAACCTTGGCTGCAAAAGGCGACTGGTCAGTGGTTTAGAAACGGTGTTTGCCCAGGTCGAGGAAGCGGCGATCATTGAGGACGACGTGTTGGTGCATCCCGACTTTTTCTCCTTTTGCCACACGATGCTCGATGCTTACCGCGATGACGAACGGGTGATGCATATCTCGGGCAGCAGCTTTTTATCGCCGGGATCGGCGAAAGCCCCGTGTTGGTTTTCGCGTCACTCGGATATTTGGGGGTGGGCAACTTGGCGACGGGCGTTTCAACATTACGACATGGATTTAACAGGTTGGAAGCGCCCCCGTTGGCCGGGGCTCCATCCATGGCTCGGGGATTCTCCGATGGAACGGCGTTATTGGATGGATCATTTCGACCGGGTGCAACGTGGTGAAATCGACACCTGGGATTACCAATGGCACTACGCGGTTTATCGACAGGGCGGATTGGCGGTGGTGCCCTATGCGAATTTGGTGACGAATCTCGGGCACGGTGGGGAGGCCACCCATACGCGAGATGGGGATTCCGGGATCGCACGGCTGCGGACCTTTTCCATTGGGCCAGTGCAGGCTCCCAAGCGCGTGCGGCGTCATCGGGAATTCGATGCGCAGACCTTTCTCCGGCGGTATGCGATTGACAGCATGCCCCGGTTGCCGGTGGACGATCTTTGCATCGAGCCGCGCCCGGAGCCGCCTGGGGAGTGGGTGATTTGCCACAATGAAATATCTGACCGGCATGGAGTCGGTGCCTTGTTGGGTCGGCTGGTTGAAGGTCGGGAGAGCCACTTTTCGGTGAGGACCACGACCCATTTTGAAGGGGGGGCGGCGCTGCAACGGTCCGTCGAGTTGCCCCCTCCCCCGGCGGGAGCGGACCCCCGGCGGGCGGCTTTTCGCCAAATGCTCGGGGTGTTAGAGGGGAGAAGCGTCAAGCGGCTGCTTTGCGTGCCGTATGCGCCCGAGGAAGCCTGGCGCGGGGTGGCGGCTGCGGCGCTGACGGGGGCTCCGCTGACGGTTTATTTGATGGACGACCAGAATCTGTATGCGAACGGGATGCCCGACGACGCCTTGGGGGAGTTGCTCGCGGTAGCCGAGCGGCGGTTTGCGATTTGCGAGGAGATGGCCACGATGTATGCGGCGAAGTTCGGGGTGGAAGTGGTGGCGCTTTACCCGGCGATTCGGGATTCGGAACGATATCGGCCAGAGGAGAATCAGACGCGGGAGATGGCGGGACGCGGGGTGTTGATCGGCAATCTTTGGACCTCCGACTGGATTCGGCGTTTGGCTACCACCTTGAAAGGGGCCGAGTTGGAGGTCGACTGGTTTGGGAATGCCGGGGGAGGATTTCGCGAGGTGTCGGACGGGGAATGCGAGCGGGCGGGGCTGCATATCAAGGGATTTTTGCCGCAGGAGGCGTTATTGGAGACGATTCGCGGATATGATTTTGCTGTGATCCCGACGGCGAGCGCCAGCGATGATCCTTCTCATGCCTGGATGGCGAAGCTCAGTTTTCCCTCAAAGATCATGACCTTAACGTATGGGGGCGGGTTGCCGTTGCTGGTGTTGGCGGATGAAGAGAATCCCGCGACCCGATTTGTGCGGCGCAACGGCCTTGGGGTGGTGGCTTCGTATGAGGGGGAGGCGGTGCGGCGAGCCATTGCGGTTTTGG
>CAZSPO010000615.1:0-2059 GCA_964608775.1 uncultured Chthoniobacterales bacterium
GCCGATACGGGGTGACCAACCGGGCTTGTTCAACCATGGGTGTATTCAGAGGGCTCGTTGTTCGCCTCCGATACACCCTTTATGACTTGGGCTCATGCTTTCTGAATAGCCGCACGACCAACGGCCACTTTACGTGGAGCCGATCGCCTCGCCATGCGACTGCAAATCGGTCTTGAAACTTCGTCATAATGTCTCCGCCGGTTCGCTCGCAATAATAACGGGTCGCTGACCATGAACTTAGGTGTGCAAGATAATCGTCCCGGTTCCATTCTGCATAGACATCGAAGGATGGGCTTATAATTTCATCGAACGGTGGGCAAACCGACTTATAACCCTCATGAAGAATTGCGCTCCGCTTCGGCCAAAATAGAGCAAGCTCAAGTTTATAATGCTCAAGAAGGTGATCTACTGCCGGATGAACGATTGGCCAATTATAGCCCCAGAATGCTAAAACTCCACCATCCTTCAAGACACGTCTTACTTCCACCCAGAATTCGTCGAGATTAAACCAATGAAGCGCTTGAGCAACCGTGATCAGATCGACTGATTCAGGTTCTATTTCCGAATTTTCAGAGGGAGCGATTCGATAACAAATTTGTGGATGAGGAGAAGCGAAGCCGATCAGCTCCTTACTTATGTCAGTGGCTATAACTTTGGTAAAGACCTTGGTCAGAGCTATGGCGGCTTGGCCGGTGCCAGTTGCACAATCCCACGCCAAGTTATGTCCAGCGCATTTAGTAGCTAGAAAATCATAAAGGCCCGATGGATATGCAAACCGTCCTCGAGCGTATTGATGCGCAATTTTCGAAAAGTGATCTTCCGCGTGTTTCACTTCATTCTGCCTAACCCCGCGCATTACCTGCCGAACGAATGGATGCGAGTGAAGGTTGAATTTGTGCGCCTTGTTTAAACCATGGGTGTATTCAGAGGGCTCGTTGTTCGCCTGGGATAGACCCTTTATTGTTCGGCGTTGCAGCCGAATTAGGTGAGATCCTTGACAGTGGGGGAAGTGCAATTCTTTTGGACGGAGGCGATACCATTGTCGCGAGCCGCAGCAGACGAATACATCTCGCTACAACCGATGATTGAGCCGTTCTGGGCTTTAAGCACAAAGAAAGGCTTATTAGACGAGGAGGTTTTTCGTTCGTAGCTTCCTTCGGAAGCTCCGTTGGCGCAGACGGGGTCGATCCCTGACAGGGCGGATGCCTTCTGGGAATAGGATTCGCTTGTGAGAATGATCTCACCGTTACCAACTTTGAGGTTGAATCGGAATTTTCCGCCCGTGTCTTTCTTAAGTTCGTAGCTCATGAGTTTATGTAGTTGTGGTGGTGAATTCTGAATGGGGGTTTGGTGGTGAACCATTACTTTAAAACTCGCCAAGGGCTTTCAGCGCAAGACAAATTGCTTTGGCCGAACGCCGCGTATCACCCGCCGAACGAGCCCAAGCGAGTGATGGTTGGCTGTGTGCGCCTTGTTCCAGGGGTGTAGTTGCTGGCTACGCTGCAATACACCCTTCATTGTTTGAGACCATGGGCGCAATCGGAGGGCTCGGTCTTCGTCTCCAATACACCATTTAGTGTTCGGATTGTTCCTATCATGGAGTTGCTTCGGGAATCCATTTGAGCTCGGGTAGCTCTACCTCGTGCCACTGCTCTACCAGTTCAATGACTTCGTTGTATTTGCTTGCTGCGTTGGCAGTTCGAAGCGAATGCTACGCTGTGACATTTTGCGGGTGGAGATAGCCTGAACCATCAATTCAGCACGCCCTGCGTAATCAGGTTCGAGAAGAGTGAGTTCGACGGTGGCACGTGCAAATTCGAGTTGGCCATACGGTGTGCGTTGCCAACCGAATCGGATGAAGTCAGGCCAGTCTAGATTTTGTGACATACCATTATTCAGCCGACGCCCCGCGCACCTGCCCCGGACCGTCGGCTCGATTCCTGGCAGGGAGCGCAGCGATCAAGCATCCGGCGTGCCAGCGGGTAGGTGTTAGGTGCATCGCATTGTTCGACTGTATTTTTTCTTTAAGACCAGTTATGTCCAAATTCTTCAAATCTGT
>CAZSPO010000616.1:0-385 GCA_964608775.1 uncultured Chthoniobacterales bacterium
GCAGGTCGTGCCGATGCCATACCCCGTCTTTTTTCCGGTCAAAAATCATCAGTCCGTCGAAGCCGGTGTGATTGACCAGGTTGGCAATGATCTCCAATTCCCCATCGCCATCGATGTCGTAGGTGATGATGTCGTGAAGCTGCCCGCGGAGGTTTGTGGCCAGAACCGTTTTCTCCCACTTCCCCTCGGCAATGCGTTTGTAGGAGACCAGATTACGTGGAGCATGCGGACCCTGCATTTTGCGGTCCGGATAACTGGAAATCGCTTCCAGCTGGCCATCGCCATCGATGTCGCCAACACAGGATCCTACCTGGAAGAAGTGTCCTTCATCGATGACCTCTCGCGAATAGGGTTTGGTTGTGTAACAAATCAGTGCAGAGGGTCC
>CAZSPO010000616.1:395-1761 GCA_964608775.1 uncultured Chthoniobacterales bacterium
AGGTGAAGTTCCAGAGGCCGCAGCTAGGGCTTACCGGAGGATCCGCATCGACAATTGTAAGTTCCCATGGGGTTTGTATCATAATGCGGTTATATCTCACATTATCCATTCCGTGAATCCGGATTCCTGCACCACGTTGCGCTTTGTCCTTGACAGGCCTTTTTTCTCAATGCGAACATTTTAATGGTGTTGAGGACCCCTGTAGTCCGAAATTGCAGAGTTTCTGCAGGTTGGACTTACTAAACACCCTAGATTAATCCCCCAGAACGACACCCTTATGCCCCAAGGTCAGGTCACAATTCGTCAGATCGCCGTGCAAGCGAGAGTAAGTCACAGCACCGTTTCACGCGCTTTAAACAACAGTCCGAGTATATCCCAGGACACCCGAAATCACATTCGCCGCATCGCTACGGATATGGGTTACCAGACAAATCCCCTCGTCGCGGCATGGATGTCACACGTCCGGCGCGTCAAGACGCCGCACTGGACTCAGGGGACCATCGGCTACCTTGAAACCATCGACCGCGACGAATACGCCTCAGCGGGCCGCCGCTCCTTTTTCCTGCGCTGCAAGCAGGGGGCGGCGCAACGCGGCAAGGAATTGGGCTATCACCTCAAAGTATTGAGAGCCGATGATTTCGCCGGCAATCTCGAAGGCCTCAACCGTATGATTCAATACGGAGCGATCGACGGCGTCATCTTTCCGCAGACCCATCTGGTTGAACTCGACTTCGACGTCAAATGGGAGTCGGTCGCGGGCTGCATTATCGGCTTTCGCCTCGAATATCCCCCGTTTCACCGCGTCTGCGTGGATGCTTTCAGCAATGTATCGCTGGTCATGAAATCCCTGACCGCACGCGGATACCGCCGCATCGGTCTAGCTCTCACGCCTGCCCTCGACAATCTGGTCAACCATGTTTGGAACGGTAGCGTTCTGGCCTTCCAGCATAGTGAATTGAATAAGAAAGACATCGTCCCGCCTATCCTCATCCCCGATGGCGATTTTTCCCAGTTTAAGAAATGGTATCAGCGCTACCGGCCGGAAGTCATTCTTCAATGTCAGCGCGCCGTGCGCGAGTTGATCGGCGAACTGGATGTTGATGTTCCCAACGAACTCGCGCTCGTCGAACTCAATGTGAAGAAGGAAGGAGAGCCCATTGCCGGCATTGATCAGGACCTAGAGCGCGTCGGTGCTGTCGCTATCGAGCAGGTCATCGTCGTGACGGCCGATCCGCAGGTACGGGCGGGGATGCACCAGCGCCTCAGTGAGATGCAGGAGCGCCTGCGGGCAATGGAGGCACATGTGCCGGTGCCCACCGGGGAGTGAGGCAGGGGCCGAGCCGACACAGACGGAGAACTGGGTCGA
>CAZSPO010000616.1:1771-2054 GCA_964608775.1 uncultured Chthoniobacterales bacterium
TGCACCGCAACGAGCGTGGCATCCCCACCAGTCGGCAGACCACACTGATCTCCGGGACCTGGTGTGACGGTCCGACCGTGAAAACCAAGGCATCCGTTTAAAGCGCGACACCAAAGGCACGCGGCGGGCTCATCACCGAGCCTCTAGCGGATCCGAGACAATGCCGCTGTCAGATGACTTGAGGTGGAAGGAGCACACCATCGTGGTGCTCTGAGCAGACAAATTCATGGCGCGGCGGCTGGAAGCCACCCCGCTACAAATTGCAAGGAACGCCAACAAACGC
>CAZSPO010000617.1:0-2052 GCA_964608775.1 uncultured Chthoniobacterales bacterium
TAGTCTCACCGGGGTTCTCGAATCTTCGGGCGTTCCCTCTCGCACCCTCGGCCTGATTGTGCCTCAGAGCGGGCGCACTCTGTTTTACAAAATGACCGGGCCCCCTGACCTGGTCGAGACCCAGCGCGACGATTTTCTCACCTTTGCCCGCCAACCCCGCTAACCCCTCCCCGGTATGACCCAGACGAAACGGATTTACCATTGGCTTTCCTCACTCCGGATTACCGTCGTGTTGCTCATGCTCACGATCATCCTGGTCTTCGTTGGGACCTTGGCTCAGGTGCAAATGGGGATCGAACCGGCGGTGGCAAAATTTTTCCGTTCCTGGCTTGTGACAGCAGAAATCGGAGGCATGACCTTGCCGGTTTTCCCCGGCGGATTTCTTTTGGGGTTTTTGCTCTTGATCAATCTGATTGCGGCGCAAACCCGTCATTTTCGGCTCAATTGGAAAGATGCCGGAATCTGGATGGCGCACGGTGGGGTGTTGATTCTGTTGCTCGGCGAATTCGTCATCGCCACGGTTCAACAAGAATACGTGGTCTCACTCGACGAAGGGGAGACCAAGCGATACGTCGAAGCTTACCGCACAGCGGAACTCGCCTTTATTAAGCCGTTGGGCGACGGCACCGAGCAGGTGATCGCTTACAGCCCGTCGCAGTTGACTCCTGGGGCGGAGTTTACCATCCCCGACAGCCCGCTCTCTTTCAAAGTCCTTGAGAAAACGCCCCACGCCGACTTGGTTCGCCGGGTCGAAGGCGAACCGGCTCCGGCCGACATGCTGAAGGCAGGGCGACGTTACCAAACCAGAAGCGCCCCCGTGCCGACGGCGATGGATAAAATGCCGCACCCCGCCGCCGTGTTGGAACTTCGGGAAAACGGCCAGCCGATCGGCCAATATCTCGTCTCCCTGTTGCTCCAGCCACAGACTATCGAACGAGGTGACGGCTGGTCGCTTGGCATGCGGTTGGAACGGAAATATCTCCCGTTCTCCCTTACTCTCGATGAGTTTATTCATGAACGCCACGCCGGCACGAGTATCCCGAGCCGGTTCGCGAGTCTGCTGACCATGACCGATGCGGGTGAGAGCGCCGGTCGCGAAATTGAGATTTCGATGAACGAACCGATGCGCCGGGATGGCTGGACGTTTTACCAGCATTCGTTTGATAACAACGATACCACTAGCATTCTGCACGCGGTCAAAAATCCCGCTCAAGCCCTTCCTTACCTTGCCTGCCTTGTCGGGGCGATTGGGCTTTGCTGGCAGTTTTCCATGCGGCTCTGGGGATTCCTCGGCAAGCGGAAAACCGCCCCGGAAACGAAGGGGGCGGCGACTCCTCCCGCCGGCAACCGTCGTCGTCCGGATTGGGTGGTGGCGCTTTGTGTGTTGGTGCCCTTTGTGTTCGTCGCAGGTGGCTTGGCGCGGAAGCCAGTCTGGGAAGGGCTGCCGCTCGATGGGTTTCTAAAAATGCCTGTGCTAGCCGATGGTCGTCTCAAACCGTTGGATACCGTGGCGAAATCGACCCTCCTGGTCATCAACGGGAAAAGCACCTTGCGGGTGCCCTCGGGTGAGCCTCCGACATTTGTGCAGCAAATGCTAGGGCGAGAGCCGACCACCCGGATTCCGGCGGGGGAATGGCTCGCGGAATTGCTGTTTGATTTTAACTCGGCCGAACGCCGCCCGGTTTTCCGCATCGAAAATATCGAAGTGCTCCAAGCGCTCGGCATCCAAGAGACGCCAGTGCCTGCCACCCTCACCTTTTCCCAGCTCGATCCGTTGCTCGGAAAGTTGAGTGAAGAAGCCCGGCTCGCCAGTGAAACGCCATCGGAAAAGCGGACCCGTTACCAGCGGGACGTCACCAAATTATTCAACCAAGTCCGGCTTTATCTCTCGCTCACCCCGGCCTTTTTGCCTGATCCCGGAGCCGTGGTGGACATCGTGCGGACCCTGCCCGCTGCGGCGCAGGCCGTCTCGCTTGACCGGGAAAATGCGGCGAGGGAACCGGATGTCGCCACCCTCCGGCAGCGGCTCACCCAAGCCCAAGCTTGGGATCG
>CAZSPO010000618.1:0-2048 GCA_964608775.1 uncultured Chthoniobacterales bacterium
GGTGCGCATCGGATACTGGCCTGTGATGAAGGCGGCGCGGCCGGCGGTGCAGGACGCATGGGCGTAGTGATCGGTAAAAAGCATGCCCTCTTCGGCGAGGCGGTCGATGTTCGGCGTTTCGTTGCCCATCATGCCGCGGTGGTAGGCGCTGATGTCCCACATGCCGACGTCGTCACCCCAGATGTAGAGGATGTTGGGCTTTTTTTCCCCGGCGGCAGCGGTTGCTACCAGCATGGCGGTGAGTGTCGTCGCGATACGTAGCGATTTAAGTGGTTTCATGATCTGTTGTTTGATTTCATGTGAATGTTGTAATGTGGAATTGATGGCTGAAATTTCAGTGGATGACATCCCGCAGGAGAAGCCCACAGTCCTCGTTCGTTCAATCTGGCGGTGCGGTTAGTCAACGGGACCACCAGATTAAGACAAGCACAAAGAATAACCCGGTAATTGCACACTGGTTTAACATAACCTGTGCGCCTAGTTCGGCGGTCAGATAGCTCCGGAGGTTGTTTATTTCAAAGTGGGTGAGTGCGTGTTGAAATGGCATGGAACCCTATCTGGCAAAACTTGGGCGGTGCGGAATTAAGTGCCAACCTTCGCTCTAAGGTTGGATCCTAGCGATATCTGGAACATCCAGAATACCGGAAGGGATCAACCTTGCCGATTCTGCGAAGCACTTAGCAATTGACTGAGCGGCTTGGCATAAATTTTTTCATCCAATTGAATGGCGCGGGAGCCGGGATAAATGATCCAGAGTGTGTCCAGTTCCAGATCCTGGATTGCTTGGCGCATTGATTTGGTCACTTTGGGCGCATCCTGACGTTTGAATTCAACCCCCAGCCTTGCCTTTCCGGGAAGGAAAAGATCGAGCTCGACACCTCCGTGGACGGCGTAGAAATACGCTTCGCGCGGGCGCAGGAAGGCGAGCACTTGTTCCAGTGCAAAATTCTCCCACGAGGCCCCGAGCTTTGGATGCCGCTGCAAGTCCCGTTCCGATTCGATCCCCATTAGCGCATGAAAGACACCGGTGTCCCGGAAATACAACTTGGGACTTTTGACCAGCCGCTTCTTCACGTTCATAAACCATGGCTGGAGCTGCCGGATCATAAAGGTTTGCTCCAGCGCATCCATGTAGTTGCGCGCGGTGTTCGGAGCGACTCCGAGCGAACCGGCAACCTCGGTGCTTTTCCAGTTCTGCCCATTGTAGTGCGCAATCATCGACCAAAAGCGCCCCATCGCAACAGGCGACATGCCAAAGCCGAGCTTGGCCAGATCACGCTCGAGAAAGGTGCGAATGAAATCTTCCCGCCAGCCATAGCTGTCGGCATCGTTCCCAGCCAGAAAGGACCGCGGAAACCCGCCGCGCAGCCAAAGCTGGCTGAGTGATCTCGCGCCAGTTTCTTTCAAACTGAATCCAGTCATGTGGATCTGTTCGAC
Source organism: uncultured Chthoniobacterales bacterium (assembly GCA_964608775.1). Taxonomy (GTDB): domain Bacteria; phylum Verrucomicrobiota; class Verrucomicrobiia; order Chthoniobacterales; family CAZSPO01; genus CAZSPO01. Next base: position 1,438 of record CAZSPO010000618.1, read on the forward strand.
ACGACCGGCTAGCGTCTCAGCAGCTTGCCGCGACAACTCCGGCGATGCACTGCCCAGAATCAAAAACTGCGCAGGCTGATCGATCCGATCGGCAAGAACCCGTAAAACCGGAAAAATGCCCGGCTGTCTTTGCGCCTCGTCAATTACGATAAGCCCTTTGAGCCCCTCCAGAGCGGTCATTGGATTTTGCATTAAATCTGCCACAAAGGGATCCTCCAAATCAAAATAATTGGCAGAATCCACCGCCACAAACTCACGAGCCAAGGTCGTCTTTCCCGTCTGACGCGCTCCAAGCAGAGCCACAATGGGATTTCTTTTCAGCCCTTGCCGAATTCGCTCACGGTAAGACTCTCGTGCAATCATCTATGAAATATTGCAATCGGATTGCAAGATTTCAAGAAAATAGCGGGAATCGCCTGTGCCAGTCAGGTTTTTTCGAACAAACCGAAAGAGCCCCAGCAGCGTGGTGGCAGTTTTGAGCAGATTAAAAGATCACCTTGGTGCAGGGACATCCATGACACAGCGGAAGCCAATGTGGCTAGTGCCGGTGTCGGGCGGGGTGCCGCGGCGGGCGGCGGGTCGGTAGCTTTCGCAGTAATCGGGATGGCAGA
>CAZSPO010000619.1:0-2046 GCA_964608775.1 uncultured Chthoniobacterales bacterium
GTCACCATCAGTTATATTCCCTCGCCAAACCTGTCGGCTTCAGCGAGAAGTGTCGAACTTTACGCTTGGAATACCGGTGAATCGGCGCCCGGACTCAGCTTGGGTGGCCCGACCGAGAACATCATCGATTACAACGTGACCGCTCTGAACGATGCGGTCCCGCTGCTCACAACCACGGTGACCAAAGACGACGTGGCGGACGCCACCTGGGAAACCGTCGATCTTGGCGACGTGGATTTGGCGGCGGGTTACGACTTCTACGCGTGGCGGATCGGGGTCGTAGGCGCGGACGGTTGGGAAGGCGTTTACGGTCCTGGCGGGGACGAACCGGGCGAAGCCGGCCGGGTGCCGGCTCCTCCGGCGCTTCATCCGGCGAAGGGTCTTCCGGAAGGACAGCGTTTCGAGGGTCGGCCGGTCATTCCGAGTGGACTGCCGCCGCTGCAGGGGAAACGGCTCGTCTTGGCTCCGGGACTGCCACTTTCGGAGTTTCGCCGGTTGTTTTGCTTTGAAGTGAGCGATTCGTTCGCGGCGGTGAAAGTGTTTGGTGTGGAGGGGCGCTACGAGGCCCGGGAAGGGGATTGTTTTCAAGTGATGGAAACGGACGGATCGCCGCGGACCTACCGGGTTTTGGAGATCAGCCGTCAGCGGATGGTGCTGGTGGACGTGGTGAGCGCGGATTTGCTCTTTGCGACCCTGCCGCTGGCGGCGATGGAATAGAGGGAACCTCTAAAAACCCCGCGGCCGCGCCATTGATGGGATGGATATGGAAGTCAGCGTCTGGCGACGGGAGGTTTGAGGGGCGGGCCTTCGGGCGTTTACCGCTTTTATTTAGTGGCGTCTTTTGGGAATTGGCCTATTAGCTTTGGGCATGAGCATTGTCATTGGTCTCGCGGTTGCGATTGCTTTCCTGCTTTTGGGTGCGATCAGCTTCGCCTACCTGATTCACGGGAAGGATTGAAGCGACGAATGGCTGAATGAAAGCCGTTTGTGTTTATTGCGGCTCGAGCCCTGGCGCCCGGCCGGATTACCGGGAAGCGGCGCGCGAGGTTGGGGCGGCTTTGGCCGGAGAAGGGATCCGCTTGGTTTACGGTGGTGGTTCGGTTGGTTTGATGGGGGAAGTGGCGGACGCGTGTCTCCGGGCGGGAGGCGAAGTGACGGGCGTGATCACCAAGCAACTGGAGACGCTCGAACTCGGTCATGCTGGGCTGACGCGATTGGAGGTGGTGGAAACGATGCACGAGCGGAAAGCTCGGATGGCCGAGCTGAGCGATGGATTCGTCACGTTACCCGGTGGGATCGGGACCCTGGAAGAGCTCTTTGAAGCGCTGACGTGGGCGCAGCTGGAAATTCATGCGAAGCCGGTCGGGCTGCTGAACATCGCGGGATTTTACGATCACCTGGTGGCGTTTCTGAACCAGGTCGTGGCGGAGCGGTTTCTGTTACCCGAGCACGGGGAGATGCTGATCGTGGACGGCCATGCCGGAGCGCTGCTCCACCGGATGCGAAACTACGAGGCGCGTGCCCCGGAGGACTGGGTGCAACGGAAGACGTCGGGGCGGGGATGAAGCCCCGACGCCGTTACGTGAGGTGTTGAGTGCTGAATCAGGCTGGGCGAGGGCTCACATGGAGCCGAATTCGCCACTGGCGGCGGCGGCGGCGAACGCGATGATGTAAAAGACCATCGCGATGACGTTGATGACGATACCGATCAGGGTGAGGATGCCCATGATTTTGAAGTATCGGCCGATGCTCTCGAGGCACTCGGTGAAGGAGTGTGGACTGCCGCTGGCTTCCGCGTCTTTAGCGAGCCTGGCGACGCGCATGAGGATGAGTCCGAGCCAGATGGGCACCCATCCGACCACGGCGCCGATGATCGTGAGGCAGTAGATGATCCCGGCGATCATGAAGACGACGCCGAGGAGCTTTGCCCAACCGGCGTTCTCAGCGAGGATGGCCGCGAACTGGCGGATGTTTCCTGAGCCGGTGGCGGCACCTGGAGAGGTGGCGGAGGCCGGCGCCGAGTAGGGGTTGAGGGACTGGGAGGGA
>CAZSPO010000620.1:0-2046 GCA_964608775.1 uncultured Chthoniobacterales bacterium
TCGGAAAGGCCCGGTCAAAATCGAGAAACTCGCCATGGGCATCAAAAAAAATATCAACGGCCGCCACCCGTTCAATGCCGAGTTTATTGGCCAGGGGCCGGATGGCAGGGAGCAGACCTCCGCTGAGAATCGCGGGGGTCCAACCGGCCTGACGAAGGGCGTCCACCACTCCTCCCGCCTGGGGAACCATCGTCCGAAGATAAAGCGCTCCGATCGCTTCCACCTCCTCTCGGGTGGGACGCAGCAGCTCCAAACGACGGGCAAAGACCTCCTCAACCCGAATCCGCCCCTCCATGGCGTCCAAGGTGGCTGACGCCACCGCTTCCCGAATGGCTGCTGGTCGGGAACTTGCCAATTCATCGATTCCTTCAATGGTCGAGAGGGTGCTGTCGCAGTCGAATATCACCATGCGCTTGGCTGTCATGCGGGGAGATGTAGCCGCACGACCCAATGGGGCCAAGCCGGAAGCGTCCCCCCATCCGCCACACCATTCACTCATTCACTGAAGGCAACCGACGGCAGCAACCTCAGATCATCTGTTTTCCCCAGAAGGCAGGATGTGTGAAATTTCTAATTTTACAGGGATGATGTTCCGTTGGCGTGTGTATATCCGGCGGTTTTGCGGGGGGCGGGGTGGGGGGATTATTTGGGTCGTATGACTTTTACACCCCGAAAACTTGAGACCGCAGAGGCTCGTTTAGCGAAGGAGCGGGGCGATCACTAGGCTGACTATCGCCATCACGTTGATGAGAATGTTCATCGACGGGCCGGAGGTGTCTTTGAGCGGATCGCCCACCGTGTCGCCGACCACTGCAGCGGTGTGGGCTTCGGAGCCCTTGCCCCCCAGTCGACCATGCTCAATGTATTTTTTCGCGTTATCCCAAGCGCCCCCAGCATTCGCCATCATGAGCGCCAGCATGATACAACCCAGCAACGCTCCGATCAGCATGCCGCCGAGCGTTTGCGCCCCAAAAATAAAGCCGACCAAGACCGGGGCGAAGACGGCAATGGCTGCGGGCAAAATCATCCGGCGCAGGGCGGCATTGGTCGCAATATCGACACAGCGCCCGGTATCAGGCTTCCCGGTCCCTTCCATCAGCCCAGGAATTTCCCGGAATTGCCGTCTAATTTCCGCGATCATCTCCCCAGCCGCAGATCCGACGGCTGTCATGGTAATCGCCGCCACGAGAAACGGGCAAATGCCGCCCAGAAACACCCCGATCAAGACGTCGGGATCTTCGAGGGTGATCGTGAATTCCGGATTGTTTTTCTGCACCACATTGATGAAAGCGGCGATCATCGCCAGGGCCGCCAACCCGGCGGCTCCGATGGCGAATCCTTTGCCAATCGCCGCCGTGGTGTTGCCGACTTCGTCCAGCGAATCGGTAATTTTCCGCACATCCTTGCCCAGGCCGGCCATTTCCGCGATGCCGCCCGCGTTGTCGGCGACTGGACCGTAAGCATCGATGGCCATGGTCATTCCCACCGTGGCCAACATGCCGACTGCGGCGATCCCGACGCCGTAGAGGCCGCCGAACGCGTTGGCGGTGTAAATGATCCCGGCAATCGTCGCGACGGGGATGGCCACCGATTCCAGCCCTTTGGCCAACCCCGTGATCATGAGGGTCGCCACCCCGGTCTGCCCCGATTCGGCAATGGTCCGCACCGGTTTGCCGCCCGTGTAATATTCCGTGACCAATCCAATGATGATCCCGCCCACGGCCCCGGCCAGCACGCAAAGCCAAACCTTACTGTCAACGCCCAGGAGTCGGACGACTAGAAAGGCGGCCACAATAAAGAGCGCCGCCGCCCCGATGGTGCCGATGCGCAAGGCGCGGGCCGGTTCCTGACCGCTCGCAGCGCGCACAAAAAACATCCCTAACAAGGAACAAATCAGCCCGATCGTCGTGAGCGCCAGGGGGAGATACATCAGATGGCTGATCGAGGCTCCCAACCGCTCGATTTCTGCGGCACCGAGCGTGGCTCCGATGGCGATGGTGGCGATTTGCGCCCCGCAATATGACTCGAAAATATCTGAGCCCATCC